>JAJZVE010000141.1 GCA_021845835.1 Pseudomonadota bacterium
CGACGACCCGAGCTTCCCGCAGCCGATCTACGCGAGCCTGGTCGAGGCCGAGGCGGAGGGCAGCTACAACCTGATCTGGTCCCGCTGACCACCGCGGCGCCCCGCCCCACCGGGGGGCGGGGCGCTTCGTGTGTACGCCCGCGCCCCGACGGCGAACGGCACCGTCAACTGCCGCACGCGCGAAGGAGGAAGAGAGCGCCTCCGCAGACTTTCCATTATCACGCCGGCCGGAGGTCGGGCCGGTTCAACCCCGCCTGCGGCGCCGCGCCAAGCAGCGCGGCTTCGGCACGCAACCTACGGCAGGGCCAGGCCGCGCCGGTCGCAGACCCCAAGCGGTCCGCGCCCGTCGCAGCCCGACCCCCGCCCGGTTGCGCGCTTCAGGGGCTGAGCCACCCCGGAGGCCGGCGTCCCCCGCTCCCGTCAGCGATCGGCTGACCAGCAAGGGAGCAGACCATGACCATCATCCGCCATAGCGACTGCACGGTCCTCAACGCCGCGATGACCGAGGCCGGCTACGAGATCATCGCGGTCGAGATCTACCGCTGGCCCGACGGCGTGACCGAGACCGAGGTCCTCTGGGGCCGGGACGAACCGCCGATCACCGAGGCCGAGCTGCCATTCTGAACACCGACGACAGGGCCGGGCCCGCACGGGTCCGGCCTTTTGGTCGTGGCCCGCGGCCGGCGTTACGACAGCCGCCGCCGTCGCGGCGTTACCTTCCGGGCCGCAGTCGGTCGCGGCGGCGTTTTCGAGGTCGGCGCCAGCAACGTCGCCGGATCAACCTTCAGCGCCTGCGCCACGAACCCGAGCGTCAGCAAGGTGATATTCTGCCGGCCGCGCTCCATGCTGGAAACATGCGCACGATCGACGCCCATGCGCTTGGCCACTTCCACCTGGCCGAGACGCAGCGGCGCAACCGGCTGCCACCATTGCCGGCAGAGTGGCAAAGTCACTGGCGGCAGTCTTCCTTTGTGCCAACGCCGGTCAGAATGGAAATTCGAGGGGTGCAAAGAGCCTCACATACACCGCGCTTTGATAGAGGAAATAGAGCGCGGCCAGAAGCAGCAGAACGCCGCTTGCCCGCTCGATCTTCGGCACCCATAGGGTCAGCTGCGGCACACCCTTGATCGTCCCGGTGGCGGCGCCGACGAGCAGAAGCGGAATGCCGCGGGCAAGGCCGAAGACAAACAGAAGAACGCCGCCCAGCCAGGGTGTGCCTGTCAAAGCCGCCGCTCCCAGGATCGGCAGCACCATCGGCGTACAAGCTGGACAGACCGAGAGGCCGAACGGCACGCCAAGCGCGTATGCCGCCGCGAAGGAATCGACGCGCCGCGGCATCGGCCTCAGGACGGGCACGACGATGCGGATTTTCCGCATCAGGGCCAAACCAAGGACGACGAGTACCGCGGCGAGCACCAGGTTCGTGACGGCGAGGGAACTCGCGAGAAGGCGGATTGCGGTGAAGCCGAGAAATCCAAACAGAAAACCGATGGCAGCATCCACGGTTGCCAGACCCAGGATGAAGCCGGCCGACAGCATCAGCCCCTTCCTCGTGTTGCCCATTGCTTGCTCACGCGCTCGCCCACCAACGTAACCGGCGACGACCGACGCGAGCGGCAGCGAGCTTGGCGCGACACCCATGATCAGCCCGGCCAGGGCCACGAGCGCGAAGCCCAGTGGTGACGTGATCGAAACACTTTGAAGCCAGGCGTCGGGATTTAGCATCTACGTGCCTCGACTTTGGCGAACGCCGACGGTCCTGCGGACAGCTCGCGATACATGAGGTCAGCCGCCGCCACGCGCGCCTTCGGGCTCGGCGCGAGGGCTTCGCAACGGGACCTCGGCGCGGAACAAGGCGAGGGACAACACGGCAGCAGCCAGCTCGACGGCCATGAACAGCCCGAGTGCAGCCCCGAAGCCGAAGCGGAGCATCTCGCCGAAGATGAAGCTGCCGAGGCCGAAGCCCACGAAAAGCGTGAAGACGTTCAGACCCATTGCCTGCCCCGGGCGTCTTCCGCCGAGCGAGGTGACAATCCCCGCAAAGAGCGGCTGTGTCATGTCGTAGCCTAACGACAGAACCATCGCGATCAGCGGCGCGAGGATCACCGGGAAGCCGAGCACCAGAACGGCGGCGGCGAGGGCGCTAAGTCCGAGACCGATGGGGAGCAGTCTCGCGCGGCCCCATCGATCCGCCGCCCGGCCGATCAGCGGCCCGAACAGGAAGCCAGGCACGCCGTAACCGAGCAGCGCCAAGCCAATGCCGACGGGCCCGACGGCGTATCGCCGCTCGAAATACACGCCGAGCCACGTGAAGACGCCCGAGTGAAACATGGAGTTGACAAAGACATAGCTGTAAGTGCGCCGCCCGCGCGGTCGGCCGAGCAGACCCATATACCCGCCGAACAGACCCCGGAGCGTGCCGGTGACCGGCTGAGCTGCGCCGGCGATCGCGGTTCGATAGGGCAGAAGGAGGAGCAGCAGCCCTGTGCCGGCGGCACCCACGATGCCGAACAGCCCGCGCCAGCCGATGAGCGGCACAAGCAGTGCGCCCAGCGGCGAGCCGAAGGCCATCCCGCCCGCCATCGCGCCGAACAGCCAGCCCAGCGGCCGGCCCCGTTGTTCATAGGGATACAGCCGGCCCACCAATGCCAACGCGAGCGGAACGACACCGCTCGCGCCGATCCCGGTCACAATCCGCCACAGCGCCAGTTGCCCGATGGATTGCGCCGTTGCCGTCAACAGCGTGAGCACCGCGAAAGCCATCAGAGACACGAACATCACGCGGTGGATGCCAAGCCGATCCGCCAGAATTCCGTAGGCGAGGGTCGCGATTCCGTAGGGAATCAGGTATGCCGGCACGATAAGCCCGACTGTTTGGACCGAGGTTTCGAAGACGCTCGCCAGCGCCGGTATGATCGGCGCCACCATGTAAGCCTGAAAGAAGATGATGAAGGTTGCCAGCGCGAGCATCCTCAGGAGACGCTCGCGCTGATAATCACCGATCGCGCCTGGCATCGCTTGCTGCCCTCTTCCCGTACGGTCCATGTCTTGCTCAGGCCGGCTGCGACGATGCAACTGTGATCGGGCGCCCGACGCTGCGGATGGCATCGAAGAAGAGCCGTGGGTTCCCCCACAGCGAGTTGATGAAGATCGCGGTGACGCTCACCGCCATCGCTACCATCGCCCAGACCGGATGGATCAGGCCGGTGGCGGCGAGCGGGATGCCGATGCCATTGAACAGGAAAGCGAGCGTGACGTTCTGGACCATCTTCGCGTAACTTCGGCGGCTGATGTCACGCGCCTCCGGAATGGCCTCCAGACGGTTCGACAAGATGATGATGTCCGCCGTCTCGATCGCGATGTCGGTGCCCCCTCCCATTGCAATGCCGATATCCGCTTGCATCAGGGCAGGGGCGTCGTTGATGCCATCGCCGACCATCGCGACACGGGCATTGGCCTGAAGCGTCCGCACGATCGCGGCCTTATCCTGCGGCAGCACGCCGGCGTGCACCTCATCGATGCCGAGCTCGCGACCGACCTGCCGCGCGGCGCGCTCGTTGTCGCCGGTGACCAGGATCGTCTTGAGACCGATATTGCGCAGCGCGGCGACGGCGGGGACGGCATCCGGCCGAAGGGCATCGCCCAAGGCGACCACACCCAGCGCGCGCCGCTCCCGTGCGACGGCGATCACAGTGCGCCCCGCCGCTTCCAGAGCGTCGATGCGACCGTGCAGCCGTGCGAGATCGACACGACGGTCGGCCAGGAACTGCGGACTCCCGACCAGGATCTCGCGGTCGCTCATGCGGGCGACGACACCCTTTCCGGGGAACGCCTCGAATGACTCGACATCCGGAGGCGTTGCCCCGTGGTCGAAGGCTGCCTTGACCACAGCCTGGGCGAGCGGGTGCTCGGAAGACGCTTCGGCGGCGGCGGCAACGGCGAGAAGCTCCCTCTCGCTTACATCCACGGTCTCGATTTCCCGCACCGTCGGACGGCCCTCGGTGAGCGTGCCCGTCTTGTCGAGCACGATCTGCTTCACCAGGCGGAAGCCCTGGAAGGCCTCTCCGGTCCGCATCAGGATGCCCCGCTCGGCCGCCTGGCCGGCACCGCGCACGATGGAGAGCGGCGCCGAGATGCCGACGGCACAGGGGTAGCCCATCACCAGCACGCTCAGACCGGCGAACACGGCGCGCGCCACGTTGACGTGCCCAGTGGCCAGCCAGGAACCGGCGAGCCAGCCGATAGCGGCGAGCGCAGCGATCAGCAGGACAGTCGGCGTGTAGACGCGCAGCACGCGGTCAACCAGATGGAGGATCCCGGGCTTCAGCGCCCGCGCATCCTCGACGTGGCGGATCACCTGATGGAGGAAGCTGCCTTCCCCGATCGCCGAGACCTTCACCAGCAGCGTGCCAGTGCCGTTGATCGAACCTCCGATTACCGTGTCATCTCCGGCCTTCTCGACCGGAGCCACCTCGCCGGTTACCAGCGACTGGTCCACACCGGAATGGCCGCTGACCACAGTGCCGTCGGCTGGGATTCGCTCCCCGGGACGAATCCGCACCAGATCGCCGACCTTTACTTCCTCGATCGGCAGCTCCAGCTCCTCGGCGCCGCGCATGACGCGTGCGGTCTCGGGTTGCAGGTCCAGGAGGCGCTTCACCGCCTGGGAACTCCGCGTCTTCACGATGAGCGAGAGCCATTCCGAGAAGATGTGGTAGGTGCCGACCATCACCGCGACGGCGAAGAAGGGTGCGGTCGGATAGCCGGGTCGGTTGAGCGCGAGGCCGATGACGCCACCGGCCATGGCGGCGAACGCCCCGATCTCGAGCAGTACATGCTGGTTGAGGATGCCGCGCCGCAGCGCCTGAGCGGCCATATAAAGGATATGCCGCCCGACGCCGAAGACGAGCGTCACCGCCAACGCGCCGGCGAGCCATGGCGCGACGCCCGCCAGATATCCCTGCAGATTGAGATAGAGCAGGCTTAGCGCCATGACGGCAAGGCCGCTGGCGGCGGCGATGGCGGCCCAGAGGCTGCTTGATCGCAGGACCAGGAAGACGAACCCACCAAGGCTGAGGCAGACCAGGGCCGGCAGAAAGCCGATCCAGCCCACGGCGGGATCGGCGATAATCGGGATCGCGGCGACGCTGAGAGCGACGGCGACGACAAAGCGCCGGGCCTCGCGCACGAGATCGCGCTCTTCCTCTTCGAAGGCGCGCAGCTTGCGAGGATCGGAGATGGTGTAGCCGATATCGCGCAGGGTCTGTAGCAGTTGCTCGGGGCGCGCGACAGCCGGGTCGTATTCGACCAGCGCCTGCTCATGCGTCAGGCTCACCGCCACCTTGTCGACGCCAGGTATCCGCCCGAGCGCCTTTTCGATGGTCCGGGTGCAGAGCGAGCAGTGAAGGCCGCCGATCCGGGCACGGATTTTCCGGCGATCGGGTCGGGCGGACGGTTCTTCACTCCATGGCTGGAAGAGGGCAGGGGCTGTTGTTGCGACACTCATAGCTATCACCGCATCATGTCTGTTGGCGTGCCGGTCGAAACACGCGGCGCTACAGCGCCATCGCTGGCGGCGGCAGGACCGGCCAAAATGTTGAGCATGAGGTCCGTCACTGCTGCCCCACGACCCGGAAACCAGGCTGCTGAACGACCGCGACGAGGCGATCCTCGGCGATGGCCTGCGGGTCGTAGAGGACGCGCGCCTCACCAGCGTCGAAGGAGACCGCGACCATCTGCACGCCTGGCTGTCTTTCGACCAGGGCTTTTATGGTGTCGGCACAGCCGCCGCAGTGCATACCCTCGATCTTGAAGATGGCCGTCTTCATCGGCGAGTTCCTTTCCTTGGTCGGCCGGGGGGGGTGCCGTCCGCCCTCATGCCATCCCAGGCTTGGGCGCCGGGGTGAAGCGTGAGCGCGTCCATGATCGAGCAGGCTTGCAGGGTGCCGCGACCTGGGCAGCTTGCGATCAAACTCTCGAGCGCTGCGCCGATCTGTCGCAGCCGCTCGATTTTCTGCCGCACATCCTGGAGCTTGGTGGTGGCCTGTTCCCGAACCTCCGAGCAGTCGGTGCCCGGATCGGCACGCAAGGCCAGCAATTCGCTTGCCTCGCGCAGGGCGAACCCGAGTTGCTGGGCCTCCCGGATGAAGCGGATGCGGTCCACCAGATCGGCCGGGTAGCGTCGGACCCCCACGCCCTCCGGCTTGCGCGGTTGCTCGATCAGCCCCTGGCGCTCATAGAAGCGCACCGTCTCGATCCCCACCCCGGCTTGGCTGGCGGCCTGTCCGATGGTCATTCCTGCTTTCATCACCGCACCTCGCCCGCAATGTAGGGTCCGTACTATAGTACGGAATCAAGGGGGGATACGGCCTTTCTTTGCGAAAGTCCGGGCGCGACTCACCCCGGGAGCGGAGGCCGGCCTCTTGTTGTGGACCTGCCCGAGGGATCGTTGAAAGCGCCATCCAAGGCTGGAGTCCGGGGATCGCCCTCAAGCGTGCTTGGCACCGGTTATCGACAGATAGGCTCCACCTATTGTGCCGTCATGCCGGTAAGACGGCGCGCTCCGATGGCAGGCCGGCACCGTGGTTCGCGAGCGCACGCAGCGCCGCCAGGCGGCGTGTATGGGAGGGCTTCCACGTCTGGCCTGCCCACTCGACCAGGGTGAGGATCGCCCGAGGGCCACCCTGGACGCCGACCGGCTCAGTCGCCACGTGATCGGCCTCAAACTCCAAGCGGATCGAACGCAGGACCATGGACCCCCACAGCGCGAACAGGGCCGCAATCGGCCCCAGGAGCGCGCAGCGGGTGCCCTGGACGCCCATCCATATGATCCACACCAGCGGGAAGCAGAGCGTCCAGAAGGCCAGCAGGCGGGCGGCATGACCGCGGGCGACGTGACCCCATTCATGGGCGAGAACGAAGCGGCGCGCATCGGCGGGCGCGTCCGCGAGCGCCGGGTCCGCCACGACCCAGAACCACCATACGCAGGCGCCCCCAGTGACCTTGCGGAACCGCGCGAAGGAGCGCGGCAGGACGATCAGTCGGCGCCACACGAAGCGGCCCCAGGGCGTCGGCAGTCGCGCCCTGATCGCCGCGAACTCGCCGCGCAGCTCGGCGTCTGTCGCATCGTTCAGCCGTGCCATGGCCGGATCACCATGTCCCGCGTCACCATGACATTGAAGCGGTAGCCTGGCCGGATCGTCAATGTCGGGGCGATGCCCAGATCACGCTGGGTAATTGCGATCCCCGCCTCGCCCAACTGCTGCCCGAGTGCGCCGGCGACGATCTGCTGGCTTGAATAGACGTTGTTGTTGGCGGCGGACGGCTGGCTTAGCTGAATCCCGGCGGAGAACAGGGACATCAGGATCGCATCCCCGAAGATGCGAAAGTAGTGGTTGTTGACCTGATCGTGGAAGCCGGCATAGCCGCCTTGATCCGTGCCCGGCATCGACCCGATATCGAGCGAGGAGCCGTCCGGATAGATGATGCGGGTCCATGCCACGAGCACGCGGGTTTGCCCCGTCGTGACCCCGTTGTCGTAGGTTCCCACCAACCGCGCGCCTTGCGGGATCAGCAGGATATGGCCGGTAGCGGTGTCGTACACGTTCTCGGAGACCTGCGCGATGATCTGGCCGGGCAGATCGCTGTTGACCCCGCCGATCATGACCGCCGGAATCACCGCGCCGGCGCGCAGCGTGTCCGGCGAAATCTGGTTCTGCCGCGCGGTGGCCTGGTAGTCCGGGTTGCCCCGCAGGTTGCCGAGATACGCCGCCTTCCCCGCTTGCCCGTTCGGATCGTTCCCGGTACCTCCGCCGGTGAATCCGCCGGCCCCCGCAAAGCCGAAGCCGGGTAGATATCCGCCGGTGATCGAGGGCACGATCGGCTGCCCGCCCGTCGCGGTGCCGCCGCTCGTAAGCGGTGGCCCAGACGGCGGCGACTGTGGCGCACCCGGCTGCGCCCCGCCGCCCGAAGGGGTCCGGCCGGCGCGGGGGGCGCTGCCTTCCCCCTGTTGCAGCGAGACCGGCACGCTCGCGTCGAGTGCCGCCAGCGCCATCTGTTCGCGGCGAGCCTGTTCCTGAATCAGCCTGTGGAGATATCCGATCCAGGCTTGCTGGACGATCGCCGCGCGCGGATCGCCGGGCGGGATACTGGCCGCCGGCGAGGCCGCCAGAGCTACGGGCGAGGTCGGGCGCCCCGGCGTCGGCGGAGGCCCGGCGGGAGATGCAGTTTGTGCTTCCCGGTTGAGCGCCGCCTGAATCGAACCTGACTGCGGTGCACCCGCGAGGATGCCGGCGGCGTTCGAGGCCGCCGAGGTCAGGTTGTCCGAGCCCTCCCCCTTCCCGGCCTGATGATGGCTGCGCTGATAGGCCGTGTAGACGACGCCAATGACGAACATCATGGCGATGCCGAAGCCTGCCAGGAGCGGGAAGCGCGTCAGCCGGCGCACCCCTTTTCCGCGCACCCGCCGGCGGGGCAGGAAGTCGGGATCTGCGGGCAGTTGACCGCTCACGACCCGTTCTCCATCGCCGTAAGCGGCGAGGCCGCCGCCAGGCTCCCCTTCCCGTCCGGCCGGTAGAGCCGCGCGGCAGCGATTCGGTTATCGACGATGATCCGCAGCAGGACATCCTGCCCGACGGGAGTCACGAGGTAGCGTAGCGGGTGGGCACCCGTTGCCGACGTCCCCGGCTGGGCGACGCCGAACCCTTTGGCCCGCAGCGCGGCCGTCACGGCCGGCGTGAGATCGTTGGCGGCCTGACTGGGCGGTGGGGGTTCAAGCAGGATGGTGGACTGCGCCGCGGGCAACTGACCGGCGGCATAGGCGGCGATCTCATGGGCGATCGGCGCGGTCGACGATGCGGCCAGCGGGCTGCCCACGTAGGAAAGGTTCGGGCCCTGCGTCGCGCAGCCGGCCAGGCCCAGGACACCGACCAGCAGGGCCATCGCGCGGCGCATCACCTGCCTCCTACGGCGGTAATGTAGACGGCCTGCTGACTCCCTCCGACGCCGGAGATCAGCTCCGCGCGCGTCAGCCGCTTGTCCACCACAAAGACGGCGCCTTTGACGCGATAGTTCACGAGCTGCTTGTTGTCGTCCGCATCGAGCGCGACCAGCGCCGGCGCATCGGTGACCAGCATGGCGTGGGGAAAGTCGATATACGTCTTGACCCCGTCGCTATAGACCCGCAGCGGGCGCCAGGGCGGATTGTCGCCCGTGATCCGATAGTTGAAGTTCAGGTCGGCGACGTTCTGCCCGCTCGCCAGGGTGGTCCCGT
>JAJZVE010000142.1 GCA_021845835.1 Pseudomonadota bacterium
TGCAGAAGCTGTACGACGACGGCAAGCTTTCGCATTCGGAGTTCTTCGGCACCCTGCAGTACACGCTCGGCCAGATCGTCGATACGCTGGAGCACCTGGAACAGCAGGGCATCGTCCACAACGACATCCGCCCCGACAACGTGATGATCGACAAGACGACCGGCCAGGTGAAGGTCGTGGACATGGGCATCGCCACGGAAACCGGGGTGAAGCCGCCGAAGTCCCCGGTCGGCTTCGGCAGCGTCGGGCCGGAGGTGCAGACGAACCAGAGCACCATCGACACCAAGAACGACATGTTCGGCGTCGGCGCCGCGACCTATCAGATCGGCGAACGCGATCAGTTCCGCTACCTGCACGAAGGCAAGGAGAAAGATCCCCGCACGATGCAGCAGGCCGCCATCAGGTTCGGGGCGCCCAACGTCGAGGGCGAAGGCAGGAAGGCGCTGCAGCAGGGCACGGACCTGAAGCCGGCGTTCGAGATGACCGACGAGAATCGCGACGGCTCCTATGTCTTCGAAGGCACCATCGCGCGCAAGACGCCGGGCCGCTTCGGCGCCAGGACGGCCTATACCGATTTCATCAATTCGCTGATGGACCCCGACCCGGGCAAGCGGCCCAGCCCGAGCGAGGCGCGCAAGCACCCCTTCCTCAGCGATCCGCTGCTGGACGAGGAGGAAGCGCGCAAGGTGCTGCAGCGCGTGCTCGGCGACCCGCCGGCGCAGCAGCGGCAATCCGCTCCGCTCGATGACGTCGATGACGACAGCAAGGGCGACGGCGAGCAGCCGAAGCCGACGGTGAATTACTTCGACGCGAACGGCAAGCCAATCGGCGGCGGCTAGACCCGAATCGCGGTGGGGACGCGCAACACTGCGCGCCCCCCGCACAGCGTCCCGCCCTACGGCAGCACAGGCATGCCGGCCGGCAGCATCATGCGGACCGCTGCGGCGTCTGCGCGTGCAGCACGTGGCCGCCGCGCTTCGGAACGGCAGCGACATGGTCCGGCCAGAACCGGGCCGCCAGTTCCGGCGGGCCGGAATCGTCGATCGTGACGAAGCCCAGCGCATGCAACCGCGCCCGCAGGTCAGGCGGATCGAACCGGCTCCGCCACGGCTCGCCCAGCGCCGCCACCTGTTCGGCGCGGCGGTCGCTCTCCTCGCGCATCTGCGGCGTCAGCTTGTCGGCCGGCTCGGCGTAGTCGAACACGACCTCCGCCCCGCCCGGATGGCGCGCGATGTCGCCGAGGGTCGCGAACACAGCCGTCTCGGTCAGGTAGATCACCACGCCGAGCCAGAGGAAGAAGCTGCGCTGCCCGTCCACGAATCCGGCGGCGCGCAGCCCGTCCGCGGCCGTTCCCTGCTCGAAATCGACCGGGGCGAAGGTGAGCGTGGGCGGGACCGCGATGCCGGCCTCGGCCAGCCGCTCGCGCTTCCACTGCTGGGTCGCCGGATGATCGACCTCGAAGATGCGCAGGTGGGCCGCAAGCGGGCTGCGATAAGCGAACGTGTCCAAGCCGGCGCCGAGGATCGCCACCTGCGTCACCCCCCGCGCGACCGAGGCCGACAGCGCGTCCTCGGCGACGCGGCTGCGGGCCGCGATGAAGGCCCGCATGGCGGCGCGTGCGGGGTGGGCGTCCGACTCGCGCACCGCCGCCGCCGCGTCCTCGCCGAGGATGCGCAGCGCCAGCGGGTCGGCAAACACACTGCCGCCCTCCAGCACCTGATGCGCCGCCCGGTGCGCAGCGGCGGAGAAGGCGGTGCGGCTCGGGCAACCGGGTTGCACGTCGCGGCTCAGTCGTCGCGATGGACGCGCTCCATGCGCTCGTGCCGCTCCTGCGCCTCGATCGACAGCGTCGCGATCGGCCGCGCCTCCAGCCGCCTGATGCCGATCGGGTCGCCGGTTTCCTCGCAGAACCCGTAGGTGCCGCTCTCCACCCGCTGCAGGGCCTGGTCGATCTTGGCGATCAGCTTGCGGGCGCGGTCGCGGGTGCGCAGTTCCAGCGCACGGTCGGTCTCCACGCTGGCGCGGTCGGTGATGTCGGATTCGTGGATGCCGCCTTCGGACAGGCTCGCCAGCGTTCCGTCCGCGTCCCGCAACAGGTCCGCCCGCCAGCGCAGCAGTTTCTGGCGGAAATACTCGATCTGCAACGGGTTCATGAACTCCTCGGCGTCCGAGGGGCGGTAGTCTGGGGGCAGCGTGACCATCATGCGGGGCGGGTCCTGCGTCCTGTCGGCGGTGGCCACGTTGGAAACACAGACGGAGCCGTGCGCCCTGCCGTCCTTCGGGCCGTGAGTGCGGCGGCTTATAGCCACGCAGGCCAGCCCCGCCAAGCCATGCGCGCAGCACAAGCCGCGCCGGCCCTCACGTCCCGCCGAGGCGCGCCAGTTCGATGCGGACGCGCAACACCACCGCGTCCAGGACGTTGCCCAGTGCCGGATCGGCGGGCGGCGCCTGCTGCTCCGCCGCAAGCGCGCGCAGGCGTTCCAGGCAGGCGCCGTCCACCGTGCCGGCCAGCAGATCGCGCTGCAGCGCCGCGAGTCCCGCCAGCAGCGCCCGGCCACGCCGGCGCGCCGCGCGATCGGCGGGCGGCTCCACCGCCGCCTCCTGCACCGCCAGCAGCCCGGCCAGCGGCACCGCGGCGACGGCGGCGGCGGGCCGCCCGGCCGGCAGCGCGAAGTCCTGACCGACCTGCCGCGCCCGCGGCGCTGCGGCGATACCGGCGGCGTTCGCCGGGGAAAGTCGTCCGATCGGGTCCATGCTTCCGTCCTCCTGCTGCCCGGCCGCCGCTGCCGCCCGGCAGGTTGTGCCGCCCGGGCGCGGGCCGCCCGGCGCGGTCCGCCGCGTCGTGGCCGCTGGCACGCCGCTTGCGCTGATCCGCTCCGCCGCCCGCCCGACCCTGCGGCGCAATCCTTGACGAGACGTGACGAGGGCGAAGGACAAGACCATGACGAAACTGCCGCTCCGCCTGCTGTGGCTGGCGCTGGCGCTGCTCTCGGCGGCGCTGCTCGCGGCGACGCCGACGGCGGCGCAGGTGCGCATCAAGGACATCGCCGACATCGAAGGCGTCCGCGACAACCAACTGGTCGGCTACGGGCTGGTGGTGGGGCTGAACGGCACCGGCGACCGGCTCGATTCGGCGGTGTTCACGCGTGAATCGCTGGTCGCGATGCTGGAGCGGCTGGGTGTCAACACGCGCGACCAGATCGCGCGTCTGTCCACCAGGAACGTCGCCGCGGTGATGGTGACGGCGAACCTGCCGCCGTTCGTGCGCACCGGCAGCCGCATCGACATCGCCGTCTCCGCGCTCGGCGACGCCACCGACCTGCTCGGCGGCACGCTGCTGGTGACACCGCTGCTGGCGGCGGACGGCGAGGTCTATGCGGTGGCGCAGGGCGCGCTGACCACGGCGGCAATCGCCGCCAAGGGCGCCGCCACCTCGGTTACGCGCGGCGTGCCGACCGCCGGGCGGATCGCCAACGGCGCCATCGTCGAGCGCGAGGTGCCGTACGCGCTCGGCGCGCATGCCGAGGTGCATCTGGCGCTGCGCAACCCCGACCTGACCACGGCCGAGCGCACCGCCGACGCGATCAACCACGCCGTCGGCGGCAACCCGGCGAAGGTGCTGGACCCGCGCACGGTCGCGCTCGATCTCGGCGGCGGCGACGTGGTCGGGCAGTTGGCGCGCATCGAGGAACTGCGCGTCACGCCCGACAGCCCGGCGATGGTGGTGGTGGAGGAAGCCAGCGGCACCATCGTCATGGGCGACAACGTGCGCATCAGCACGGTCGCGGTGGCGCAGGGCAACCTGACCGTGCGCGTCAGCGAAACGCCGGAGGTGAGCCAGCCCGGACCGTTCAGCGGCGGGCAGACGGTGGTGGTGCCGCGCACCAACGTGCAGGTGAACGACAGCGCCGGCCACCGGATCGGCATCGTGCGGCAGGCGGCGACGCTGCGCGATCTGGTGGCGAGCCTGAACGCGCTCGGCGTCGGGCCGCGCGACATGATCAGCATCCTGCAGTCGATCAAGGCGGCCGGGGCGCTGCAGGCCGATCTGGAGGTGCGGTGATGGTTCCCCTGCTGGCAGGTGCGGCGGCGGCGGCGCAGGCGTTCGAGGGCAGCGCGCTGGGCCAGTTGTTCAGGCCGATGTTCAACACGCTGCCGGGCGACGGCGGCGCGTTCGGCGGCGGCGCCGGCGAGTCGGCGTGGCGGCCGATGCTGACCGACGCCATCGCCCGGCAGGTGGCGGCGCATGGCGGCCTCGGCCTCGCCGCGCCGGTGCTGCAGCAACTGCTGCAGGCGCAGGAGAAGGCGGCCCCATGACCCCGCGGCAGATCGCGGCGGCGGTGGCGCTCGCTGACACGCTGGCGCGGGAGAATGCGGCGCTGGCGGCGCTGGACCTCGCCGGCGCCGCGGCAATGCTGGACGCGAAGCAGGCGGCGGCAGCGGCATTCGCCGCGGCGCAGGCAACGCCGGCCGCGCCCGATGCCGCCCACCAACGCCTGGCGGCGCAGTTACGCGACCTCGCCGACGAGAATCGGCGGCTGCTGGAGCGCGCCATCCGTGTGCAAGGGCGGGTGCTGGAAGTGGTCGCGCGCGCCCTGCCGAAACCGCCGGGACGGCGCTACGGCGCGACCGGGGCGCCGGCGCGCGGTGCGGTTGCGCCGGTAATCGTGTCGGCGCGCGTGTAGGCGGCCCGCGGCGCCCATGCTATCGCGCCAGCATGGTGGAGGATGACGCAGCGCTTGCGCCGCTCTACGCGCCGCTGCGCGCGCCGCCGACGGCGCCCGACGGCAGCTTCGTGCTGGGCCGGATCGCGCAGAGCCTGGACGGGCGCATCGCGACCGCCAGCGGCGACAGCTTCTGGATCGGCGGCACCGAGGACCGGCTGCACACGCACCGGCTGCGCGCGCTGTGCGACGCGGTGCTGGTCGGCGCCGGCACCGTTGCCGCCGACGACCCGCAACTGACCACGCGGCTCTGTCCCGGCCCGTCGCCGGTGCGCGTGGTGATCGACACCGAACGGCGGCTCACCGCCCGCCATCGCGTGTTCGCCGACGGCGGCGGCCGGACATTGCTGCTGACCGGCACGGACGGGCCGGCGCGGCTCGGCGCGGCGGCGGTCGTGCGCCTGCCGCGCGTCCCGCACGGCGGGCTGGCGGCGGCGGCGGTGCTGGCGGCGCTGGCCGATCGGGGGCTGCGGCGCGTGCTGGTGGAGGGCGGCGGCATCACGCTGTCGCGCTTCCTGGCCGCGGGGGCGCTGGACCGGCTGCATGTCACGCTGGCGCCGCTGCTGCTCGGCGCCGGCGTGCCCGCCTTCACCCTGCCCTGCCCGGCGCGGCCGGCGGACGGCATGCGGCTCGCCTGGACGCCGTACCGGCTGGGCGAGGACCTGCTGCTCGACATCGCGCTCCACCGCGCCCGCCCGCCTGCCTGCGCATGACCGCGCGCGCGTTCTGGACCATCGCGGCAGGCGTGGGCGAGCTGCGCGCGGAGACGCTCGGCACCGAGGGCGTGCTGGTCCGCACGCTCGCCAGCGGCATCTCGCGCGGCACCGAGGCGACGGTGTTCTTCGGCCGCGTGCCGCCGGGCCAGTACGAAGCGATGCGCGCGCCGCTGATGGCCGGCGCGTTCCCGTTTCCGGTGAAGTACGGCTACAGCGCCGTGGGCCGCGCCGAGGACGGGCGGCGCGTGTTCGTGCTGCACCCGCACCAGGACCGCTTCCGCGCCCCGGCCGCGATGTGTCTGCCGGTGCCGGACGACGTGCCGACCGCGCGCGCGGTGCTGGCGGCCAATATGGAAACCGCCTTTAATATTTCCTGGGACGCGGCCGCGCTGCCCGGCGAGCGGGTGCTGGTGGTCGGCGCCGGCGTGGTCGGGCTGCTCGCCGCCGCCCTGCTCGCGCGCATTCCGGCCACGCGGGTGACCGTCGTCGATCCGGATGCGACGCGGGGTATCCCTGCGACCCGGCTGGGTTGCAGCTTCGCCGCACCGGCGGCGGCGCCCGCCGACCAGGAAGTGATCGTCCACGCCTCCGGCAGCGAGGCCGGGCTGCGGCTCGCGTTCGATCGGGCCGCGTTCGAGGCGCGCATCATCGAGGCGAGCTGGTTCGCCGACCGCGCGCCATCGCTGCCGCTCGGCGAGGCGTTCCATGCCCGGCGGCTGCGGCTGATCTCATCGCAGGTCGGCAGCGTCGCTGCCCCGATGCGTGGCCGGCGCACGCACGCCGAACGGCTGGCGCTGGCGCTGGATCTGCTGCGCGACCCCGCGTTCGATATCCTGCTGGAGCCGCCGACCGATTTTGCCGAGCTGCCGCGCGCGATGCCGCGCCTGCTGGCCGGCGGGCTGTGCCACGTGGTGCGCTACGGATGATCGACGAAGCCGGGGATGCGGCGGATGGCGTCCTTCACCTGCTCGGCGGTGATCAGCCGCGTGCATTCGAACTGCCGCGGCGTGCCGGTATGGCGCGGGCACCACAGGAAGTCCTTGTGGTCGAAGCGCAGCCGCGCGTCGTTCCAGCAGCTGTTGCAGGTGTGATAGTTGATGACGCGGTACGGGGTGGCGAATTCGTTGGTGGGATGGGTGAAACCGCTGATCATCACCACCGGCGTGCCGACCGCCCAGGCGAGCCACGACAGGCCGCTCGACAGCCCGACGAAGAACGCCGCGTGCCTGATCCAGCGTGCCCGTTCGAGCAACGAGCGGTCGCCGGTCTCGTCCTCGGCGCCGTGCGGGAGGTGGTTCCACACCAGGCCCGTGCCATGCACCGGCTTCTGGTCGATGCAAATCACGCGGTAGCCGTGCTGCCTGAGGAACTGGATCACGTCACGCCAGCCGTACGGGTTGTTCCAGGTCTTGCACTGGGTCGTGCTCTGGCTCGCGATCACGACATAGGGTTCGGCGATCGGCCGCCCGTCGGCGAACGGTGACAGTGCCGGCGGCTCCTCGGTCGGATCGACGCCGAGAATGTAGGCGGCGGTACGGTGCAGCCCGACCAGGCGGAAGTCGCTCGGCTGCCAGGTGTTGTTGTCGTCGTCGAAGAACAGGCCGACGTAATAGGTGGCATAGTAGCCGTCCACCTTGACCTGCTCGTGCGGCACGAAAGTGATTTCGGGATAGGCGCCCTGGAACAGCGGGATCAGCCGCTCGGCGATGCCGAGCGTGAGGCGGCAGTTGTGCCGGCGCTGGAACTTGATCGCATAGGGCAGCCAGCCGATGGTGTCGCCGAGCGTGCCGACCGGCAGCAGGATCAGCACCTCGCGGGCCCGCGCGTCGTAGTCGTGGACCAGCACCGCCTGCTCGCCCTGGCTGACTTCGATCCGGAAGCGGACGTAATACCGCTTCGTGCTGTTGACCGCGCCGGAGGCGAGGTCGGTGCGGAACAGGATGTTGCCGGTGTCGAGGTCGCGCAGCACCACCCGCCACGGTTTGTCGCCGGCCGGCAGGGTAACGCGGCAGCCCTCGTTGAAGTCGAAGCGGATGCCGTGCGGGCCGACCTGGGTCGGCTGGCTGGCGGGGGCCGGATAGGCGCGCTTGGATGGGTCCCCGGCCGAAACCGGGCCGCCCGCAGCGGTCGGCGGCGGCGCGGCGCTGGCGGCGGCGGCCGGTGCGGACGACGCGCTGTCGGCGGGCATGGTGCTGGTATCGACGGCAGTGATGAGCATTGGGCGTCGGTCCCGTCCGGTCAATCGGAGCCGCCGCGGTATCCGGCCTCGAAGGCGGCCCCGGCAAGGCTCTCGATTGCGTGAAAGACCACTGCGGGCGGCGGCGCGTCAAGCGTCAAGCGCGGCCCGCCATGCGGTCCCGCGGTGCCGGCGGCGGCCGGCCGATCCGGCCCCAAGTTGGTTCCGCGACTAAAATCAATAGTATGCCCGTCCCAGACCAGGTGCGCTGGTGTATATGGGGGAAAGGCCGGGGCGAATCGGCCGGAATGGTGAACGGCGACAGGAGGGTGCCAGTGCAGCATCGACGCGGGACGAACCTTGGCATCGGGCTCTGCGGGTTGGTCATGCTGGCGATGGCGGGGTCCGCCTGGGCCGGCGACGCCCCGTTCGTGGGGCACTGGCACTGGAACCGGGCCGAATCGAAACTGCCGGCCGGCGAGCCGGTGCCGGCCGATCTGACGGCCGATTTCACGCGCGTCGATAACACGCACGTCAAGTGGAGGATCACGGTCACCAGCGCGCAGGGGCAGAAATCGGTGGAATCGTTCGACACGCCGGCGAATGGCGAGTTCTACCCGATCAACAGCGATACCACCGCCTCGTTCCACGTGAACGGGGGAACCCTGCAGGCGATCTTCAAGGGGGCGGCGGGACAGTCGGACACGCTGACCTGCACGCTGTCGGCGGATCAGCGCAAGATGACCTGTAACGGCGCCTTGACCGGAACGGATGGCAAGACCGAGACCTACGTTGACGTTTATGACCGCGGCTGACCGGTGCAGGCTCGCCGCCGTCCGGTCGGTCCGGCGCCGGGCGCCGCGACGGCGATGAAACAGCGCAGGACCGCGGCGAGGACCGCGACCACCGCCCTGATGCTCGCCAGCCTCGCCCTGTTCGCCTGTGCCGTCGGGCCTGGCTATGGCGACTACGGCGGCGGCTATGGCGGCTACGGCTTTGACGGTCTTGCCGCCGGCTATGGCGGCTGGGGGGGCTGGGGCGGCTTCGGCGGCTGGGACGGCCTGGGCGGCGGCTGGGGCGGCTGGGGCGGCTGGGACCGCGGCTGGCATCATGGCTGGGAGCACAGCGGCTGGCGCCAGGGCCGGATGGGGCATGGCTTCGCCGGCCACGGCGGGTTCATGCGCGGCGGCGGGTTCGGCGGGCACGGCTTCGGCGGGCACGGCGGCGGCGGTTTCGGGGGGCACGGCTTCGGCGGACACGGCGGCGGCGGCCTCCATCACTGACCGCGCTGCGGACCGCACGGTCCGCAGCCGATCGCCAACGACCTTCGCCGCGGCTTCCCCACGCCGGGCGCCTGTCCGATAACAGGCGCCGGCAGCAGCGTTGCGCCAGAGACGTGAGCCGGGGAGCAGAGAAGCATGTGCCTGTTCTGTTCGATGAGGCGCCGCCAGGTGGTTCGCGGCCTGGCCGCTGTTGCCGTGGGCGGCGCGGCGCAAGCGGCGGAATCGGCCGGCACGCTGTTGCGCGCCTCCCCCGCCGCCGGCTTCGCCGTGCTGGCGGCGACCGCCGACCTCGCACCGGCACCGGCCGCAGCCGCCGCTGGGGTGATCCTGGGAGCGGGCGAGTATCGCTATCGGGTCGTCGAGGGCTGGGG
>JAJZVE010000143.1 GCA_021845835.1 Pseudomonadota bacterium
CTCAGCCCCTGACCCTTGTAGCCGGCGACCAGGAAGTCCTTCGAGCGCAGGTATTTGCGCATCGGTATCGCGGCGGTGATTCCGGCGCGCATGACGGCATTGCCGATGATCCGCACCGCCAGCCACCCGCCGTAATCGCGCTCGGTCATGTTCCGGTGCGCAAACAGGTTGAACCGCTGCTGCATCTGCAGGGCGGCATAGGACTGGTAGGCGGGCGTCCAGGCGGTCGCGACCAGCCCCTGTGTGCCGACCACCGGCCGGGCTGCGAAGGTGTTGTAGGGCAGATAGTCGCCGAACAAATCCGTCTCGTCGGCCACGAAGATCACGTCGTAATCGGCGTTGACCTCCGTCGCGAGCGGCATCTGGGTCTGGATCTGCTGATAACCGGTGTCACTGCGGCGCGACCCGGGGTTGTAGTTATAGAGCTTGTCCGCGGCGACATGCGCTCCGTAACGCATCGCCGAGCGGCGGATATCCGCCGCGTAAACCGCATCCCCGGGCGTCGGCCCCTGGATGATGAACCAGCGGGTCCAGCGCTTGAGCACCAGGTACTGCGCCAGCGCATCGGTCCGCATCGCCTGGCTCGGCAGCAGATGGAAGGTGTTCGCCCGGCAGTCCTGCTGGCGCAGACTGTCGTCGATGGTGCGCATGTCCAGGATCACGGCGTTTCGTGCCGCGGGCAGATTGGCCACCGTCATCAGATCGGCCGCCTTCAGGTCGGCGATGATGACCGTCGGCCCATGCGCAAGCAGCTGCTGCGCCGCGGCGACGAGGTTGCCGCCGTCCGGCACGGTCACGACGTTCAGCATGAAATGCCAGCCGATGAACTTTCCGGCGGTATTGAGCTCGTACGTCGCCTCCTCGGAACCGGCCAGGCCGAGGTTCGAGGGGTGGGTCTCGAGCAATGAGGGCAGGATCTCGGGATTGAAGTGGTACTCCTTGCGCAGGAAATTGATCGAGAACGTCCTCACGCCCGCGGCCCCGGCCGGCGCGCCAGTCCCGATCAGCAGGCTCGCGCCGACCACCAGGGTCAGCGCGAGCCGTCCGATTTGCCGCAGGATGCGTGGCACGTCCGGGCGCCGCTCAATGGTACTTGTGGGCCGGCGGTCCGCTGTACGCCGAGCGGATCCAGGTGATGATCTTCCAGACGTCGCTGGCGTGCTTGATCACCACTCCCATTTCCGGCATCGGCCCGATGACGTTCTCCAAGCCCTCGCGCTGGTAGCCGTGCTGCTGCAACTTATCCGATCCATACGAGATGAGGCGGAACAGCGTGTCGTCGCTGCCGCCGTAGATCCACACCCCGTTGATCAGCGGCGGGCACATGCCCCCGCCCCCGCCGCCGCCGTGACAGCCGCTGCAGCCGTAGCTCATGAACAGCTTGTGCCCTTCCTTGGCCATTTTGGCATTGCCGTCGTACGGATTGTGCAGCGTTCCCTTCGGCGCCTTGGCGACCAGCTGCAGGGGCGGCGCGTTCAGTTCCGCCGGCGTCTGGACGAATGAAGGCGGCGCGGTCCCGGCGCGCGACGGCATGGCGATCCAGCACCCGGCCGCTATCAGCGTGAAAGTCAGAATCGCCAAACCCGCAAAACGTGTCCTCATCGTGTTCTCCAGTTACTGTGTGAATCGTGACGCCGCGGCCTACGGATGAGCGAGCAGCTCGAGGGTCCGGGTGGCGCCGAGATTGTCGTTGGCGACGGCGATGTCGTGCGCGGTCTGGCCGGCCGCCGATTTCATCTGCGCATTCGCGCCCCCCTGGATCAGCAGGCCGATCATCGGGGAATTGTCATGTGCGGCCGCGATCATCAGGGCGGTGACGCCCTGGGCGTCGGCGGCATTCACATTCGCCTTGTGGGCGAGCAGGGCGCGCGCGATGCTCATCGGACTGTGGATCTGGGTGAGCCGCAGCCGGCTGTCGGCCGACGGGGGTCGATCGCTGGCGACGATCATGAGCGGCGTCAGGCGGTACTTGCTGGCCGGGGCGTTCACGTCGGCGCCCGCCTGGATGAGCGCGTAGGCCGAATCGAACTGCTGCTCTTCGATCGCCATGCCGAGCAGCGTGTAGCCGCGCGGCGCTCCCTCGTTGGGATTCGCGCCGTGCGCGAGGAGGAATTGGATTGCCGGGGCGCGATTGCGCAGCACCGCACCCATGAGCGGCGTCGCACCCCCGCTGTCGCGCCGATTGACCTTCGCTCCGTGCTCGAGCAGCAGCCGGATCATCGGCACGCAGCCGGCGCGGGCCGCCATCATCAGCGGCGAGTTGCCGAGATTGGTCAGCGCGTTGACGTCGGCGCCCTTGCCGATCAGGTAGGCCGCCCGGGAGACGTCGTTGGCGATCACCGCGTCGTCGAGCTCCTTGGTGGGACTGGCTCCTGCGGCCAGCCACCGCTCGAGCCGGGCGCGCGAGATCGTCCAGTGCGTCGGCTTCGCGCCGGTGTCCGAGACCGAGTGCGACACCATGTAGCTGCCGTGGGCCGGCAGGTTGCCCGCGATGAGACAGTCGGCGCACTGCACCAGCGGCACACCATAGTCATGCAGAATCTTCTCGATGGCCGCCCGGTTCGCCTTCAGGGCGTTGTTGAGCGCATAGCGGAGCACGACGTCGCTCGGCTGCACGCCGATGGCGAGGCTGAATTCCATCGGCACCGAGTCATCCATGAGGTTGGTCGGCTGCAGGGTGAGCGGCTCGCCCTTCATGGTCTTAAGCCAGCCGGCCATCGGGCCCCAGGCGCCGGCGATGTCGAGCTTGCCGTCGGCCACCTCCTGCACCTGGTTCCAGGGCTGATGCGCCGGATTCCACTCCGTGTCGCTGTGAACCGGCCACACCTGCACGTGCTGGTACACGTCGTGATCCTGCAGCGCCTGACGCAGCGCCGAGATTTGGAATACACCCAGCCGCAGGGTCTTCAGGCGCGGGTCATCCAGGCTCTTGATGTCGAGGTGCTCATCGTTGCGCCAGACGAGCACGTAGGTCGTGCGATAGATCGGGATCGTCGGCAGGATCCCCTTCGCATGCACCGGCATGTCCATCAGCAGATCGCACTCGTCGGCGGTTCCAAATGCCTGGCCGACGAGACCGCCGGTGTAGGCACGCCAGTAATACTGGATCCGCGCGCCCATCGATTTGGCGAGCACCTCGAGAATTTTGTTCTGGTAGCCCTGTCGCTTGTGATTGGACAGCGGCATGTTGCCCGGATCGGCACAGACCCGCAGCACCCGGAAACGCGTGGTGAGAGCGGCTTGCTTCGCCGCATCCTTCTCAGCCCGGTCGAGCTGATTGAAGTCCTTGCCCGCCCACGGGCCGACCAGTCCCTCGGACTGCCCCGCTGAGCCGGCCGCGGCGGCATCAGCAAACGCAGGTGACATCAGCACGGCCGTGAGCAGCACAGCGGCCACAGGCAGCACCCAGCGGCCCGATCGCGGCATTAAAGACATCGCGTGTCCCCGTCCTCGTCGACCATCCGGTTCCCGCAGGCCTCCGGCGCGGCGCCGAAGGAGAGGGAAGTTCGGCACCCCGCGGAGGCCACTGCCCCCGCGGGGTGCCCAAGGTCAATCTAGCACAATCGCCTCGTCACATTCCCTCGTCGTACGCCTTCGGCAGACGGAACGTATAGAGCGTGCCGCCCTGCGGAATGAGGTTCAATTTCGTGGCCTTGGCCATGGCCGTCGCGCCGATCGCGCCGTATTTGTCGTTCAGATCGAGGCCCGCCGTCACCGGCAGCCCGATCCAACCGCCGATACCGGCGAAGATCGACACGTACTGACGCCCATCGACCGCCCAGGTGATCGGGTTGCCGATGATGCCCGAGCCGAGCTTGCGCTCCCAGAGGATCTTACCCGTCTTGGCATCGACCGCGCGGAAGTACCCACCGAGATCGCCGTAGAACACGACTCCCCCGTTGGTGTTCAGCGTGCCGCTCCAGTTCGGATACTTGTCCGGGATATTCCACAGCGTCTTGCCGGTTACGACGTTGAAGGCCTTCAGGCGGCCTGCGACCCCCGGCTTGTGCTCGTACATGTAGACGTTGGCGAACACGTAGACCAGGCCCTGCTGGATGTCGGTCCGCGGCTGCGGCGTATCCTGCATGCACCAGTTGTTGGTCGGCACGAAGAATACCTGCGGATCGGCCGGGTTGACCGACGCGGGCTGCTGATCCTTGCCCCCCATGGCCGAGGGACAGGCCTGGGCCATCTGGTTGACGAGCAACGGTGAGTGCTCATACACCTTCACCGGACGACCCGTGTGCAGATTGACCTTCTCGGCCCAGTTCACATAGACGAACTTATGGGCCGCGAGCAGCGTGCCGGTCCGGCGATTCCAGACGTAGGCGAAGCCGTTGCGATCGAACTGGACGAGCGTCCGCTGCATCCGACCGTCGATGGGCATGTTGACCAGGATCGGCTCGTTGACGCCGTCATAGTCCCACTGATCGAACGGGGTCATCTGCATGGCCCACACGACCTTGCCGGTCTCGACGTTGCGGGCAAACATGGTCATCGACCACTTGTTGTCCCACTTGCCGTCGTTGCAGGACTCCTGGGTCTTCGGATGCGCGCCGCAGCGGTATGAGGGGCTCCACAGACCCGGGTTGCCCGTGCCGTAGTAGACGAGCTTCAGCTGCGGATCGTAGCTGTACCAGGCCCAGGCCGCGCCGCCGCCCCGCTTCCACTCGTCGCCCGGATAGGTCATCCCCAGGTTGTGCCCGTAGGTCCCGTACTGGGGATTCCACTTGTTGGTCTCCGGCGTAAAGCCGACCTGCGCGTCGGTGCCATTGCTCCAGTACTTCCACAGGAGCTTGCCGGTCTGCAGATCAAAGGCCTTGATCTCCCCCCGCGCCCCGAACTCGTCACCACCGAACCCGACGATCACCTTGCCGTCGGCGATCAGCGGCGCGTTGGTCACGGTCTGACCCTTGTCGGGCCAAGCGTGCTTGACTTCCCAGTCGACCTTGCCGGTCTTGGCATCGAGTGCGATGAGGTAGCCGTCGAGGGTATTGAAGAGGACCTTACCCTCGGCGTAGTTCAGGCCGCGATTAACGGTGTCACAGCAGGCGCGCGGCACGGCCGACAGATCACGGCCGGTCTTCTTGACGTAGTTCCACACCTCGACCGGATGATCCGGATGAGAAAGGTTCAGCGCCTGGACAATGTTCGGCCAGCCGCTGACGAAGTACATCATCGGCGTACCATCGACGTTGACCACGATCGGTTGGCCTTCCTGGCCGCGCAGCGTGCCGAGCGACTGGGCCCAGGCCATCTCCAGATGCTGCGCATTGTGGGTGTTGATCTGAGAAAGATCACTATGCCGATCGAGCGCGAAGTTCTGGCCCATGGCCGGCCAGAGGTTGGGATTCGCGCTGGCTGCCGTGATTTCGGAGTCAGTTCCGGCTCGGGCAACCGAACCCGCTCCGCAGGCGATTCCCGCCGCCAAGAGGATGACTGTCGGCGCCACAAGTCTGCGCCATTTCGCTAATTTCATAGATCCCCCTTTGATGAGAATGTCGAACTCGCTGCCGCGCCGCCGAATACGGTCGCCCAGACGGCCAAGGATCGGAGCTGATCGCCCATTGTTCCCTCCCACATTCTTGGTTGTTCGCAAGTGCGGTCGATTCCCCACGATCCTCTACCGCATCCGGGGCTGACATGGTTTGCGCTGCATGTCGGGCACGGTTGCATTGCCGGGCGCTATGAATACACCCGTGGCCATCGCCCTGCAACGCTAACCGTGAACGAACTCGTCGCTTTTTGGCACCGCGCCGCCAGTGTCCTCAGAGTGTGCCAACAATGGAACGCATTCTGTCCGGACGGGGCCCGCCGCCCGATGCGCCTCGGCCGGCGGCGATTGCCGCGACACGGTCTAACATCTGCCTGCGGCGCCAGTTGTGCCGCTGGGGTGCCCCGCAACCGGGCCGGACGAACCGGGATGCTTGCGTTGGGATAAGGACATCGGCCGCGGCAGGCCGCTCAATGGGGGCGCTTCGCGCCGGGATCAGACCGCCGCAAGTTGCGTGGCCATCGGCTGCCTCGGCCGGCCCGCTCGGGCAGGAATCGTGCCGATTGCAAGGCCAAGAACCCTGCCGCACACGCGATGTGGACCCGGCAAAGGGCGCTGGCGCGGCCTCTGCGCGCGAGGCTCCGATTAGGCAAACACCGCTCGGGCGCCCTGCAGGCGCCCGAGCGGACTTCACTGTGCAGCGAACGCTGGCGCTTGAGCGCGGCGTCGCCGGCAGGACCGCTGCACGGCGTGGCAGTTCAAACGCCGTGCGCGACCCCTCGCCCCCCTCACGAGGCCAGCGTGCCCTTCTGCTTGGCCGTGTGAGTCGCGATCGCGTCCATCAGCGCCGGAGAGAGGCTGTCATAGGGCTCCAGGCCCAGCTCCTTCAGCCGTGCGCGAACCTCGCCCATACGCGCCGGAGGGAAACCCGACTCGATGATGGAGGAAACGAACGCGGCGAACTCCGGGGCCGCCCAGCCATTCTCCTGCAGCAGCTCCGGGTGGACGAAATCGAAGCCGTAGAACGCGTGATCCTTGTTTTCGATGCGCCCGTACAGGTGCACACCGCAGCCGGTGCAGGCATAGCGCTGGATGACCGCGCTCGGGTCGACGATCTTGAGCTTCTGCCCATTGGCCACGACGCTCAGCTTGTCGCGCGGCACGACCGCCACCAGGGAAAACAGCGCTCCCTTTGGCTTCCAGCACTTCGTGCAGCCGCAGACGTGGTCGAAGGCCACGTTGGCGCCGATGCGCACCTTCACCGGATCGGAGCTGCAACGGCACACGAGCGTACCGCCCGCGAAATCCGCCCTGCCCGCTTTGACTCCGTGGTCGACTGCCGGATGAATCGAAATAGCCATGTTATGTTCCTCTTGCTTGGTTTGAATTCAGCGCTTCAGAAGGTCACGACGGTGCGGATGGATTCGCCGCGATGCATCAGGTCGAACGCCTCGTTGATGCGCTCGATCGGCATCACGTGCGTGATCAGCTCGTCGATGTTGATCTTCTTGTCCATGTACCAATCGACGATCTTCGGCACATCGGTGCGCCCGCGCGCCCCGCCAAAGGCCGTCCCCTTCCACACCCGACCGGTCACCAGCTGAAAGGGCCGGGTCTTGATCTCCTGGCCGGCTCCAGCCACCCCGATGATCACCGACACACCCCAGCCGCGGTGACAGCACTCCAGCGCCTGGCGCATCAGCTCCACGTTGCCCACGCACTCAAAGCTGTAGTCCGCCCCACCGTCGGTGAGGGCCACCAGGTGCGCCACCAAATCCTCCTTGATCTCCCGCGGGTTCACAAAATGCGTCATCCCAAAGCGCTCCGCCAGCGCCTTGCGCTTGGGGTTCACGTCCACCCCAATGATCTTGTTCGCTCCCACCAGGTGCGCTCCCTGGATCACATTCAGCCCAATCCCGCCGAGCCCAAAGACCACCACGTTCGCCCCAGGCTCGACCTGCGCGGTGTTGATCACCGCCCCTACCCCGGTGGTCACCCCGCAGCCGATGTAGCACACCTTCTCAAACGGGGCATCGTCGCGAATCTTCGCCACCGCAATCTCCGGCAGCACCGTGTAGTTCGAGAACGTCGAGCACCCCATGTAGTGGTGCACCAGCTTGCCCTGGTACGAGAAGCGGCTCGTCCCATCGGGCATCAGCCCCTTGCCTTGCGTGGCACGGATCGCCGTGCACAGGTTCGTCTTGCGCGACAGGCACGACTTGCACTGGCGACACTCCGGCGTATACAGCGGAATCACGTGATCGCCCTTCTTCACCGAGCTGACCCCGGGCCCCACCTCCACCACCACCCCGGCTCCCTCGTGCCCGAAGATCGCCGGAAACAGCCCCTCGGGGTCCGCCCCGGAGCGCGTGAACTCGTCCGTGTGGCACACCCCGCTCGCCTTGATCTCCACCAGCACTTCCCCGGCCTTCGGGCCTTCCAGGTCCACCATCACCACTTCCAAGGGCTTGCCGGCCTCGAACGCGATCGCCGCTTTCGTCTTCATATCGCTCCTAATACGTCTGTACAACAAGGCGTGAGTCTACCGGCTTCCGGCCTCCCCGCTCCACCGTGGCGCGCGGTCGAGGCCGCCGAGCGGACCGGGGGGGAGCCTCGCGACGGATGGAATGCCCGCGCCGGCCGGCGGCTGGAGTCTACGCGGCAGTCCGCAGTGCGATGCCGCGCGGCGCCCGGGCGACATCCGACCTGCGGTACTGTCCCGATTCGGAACACATTCAGGGGCGGCTGTGCCGAACTCGGGCCTGCCGGGTTGCCAGGAGTCTCTCGAGGCGCATAATCCCTGAGTTCGAGGGCCAGGGGGGAACGTCATGCTAGGGGCAAGTGATGGCCGCCAGCGCCCGGGGTTGGCGGCGGCGCGCGCGAGCTCGCGGCACGAGGATCCGGCAACCCCGGAGTACATCCGGCGCTCCTGGCTGCGCTGCCTGAACCAATACCACCTCGACCCGAAATCCGAGCACGAACCCTACGTCCTGCCCCGCCAGGAGCGCCTGCGGCGCAAGGATCAGAACCGGGACCTGCTGGCGCTCGCCGACGCGGAAATGGCGCACCTGTACCACCAGTTGGCCGGCTCGGGCCACTCCATCATCCTCACGGATCGCGACGGCGTACTGCTCGATTACTACGGCGACTTCAGCTTCCGCAACGCCGCGTTCCGCACCGGGCTGGTGCTCGGGGCGATGTGGGACGAGGAACACGGGGGTACCAACGGCATGGGCACCTGCCTGGTCGAGCGCACCCCGCTGATCGTGCACCGCGAGCAGCATTTCTTCGCCCGCAACAACGGTCTGACCTGCTGCGCCGCACCGATCTTCGACCATCGCGGGGAGCTGATCGCGGTGCTCGACGCCTCGGGCGAGTCCGATCGCGCCCAGCAGCACACCCTGGTGCTGGTCAACATGGCCGCGCAGATGATCGAGAACCGACTGTTCCTGCATCACTTCCGCGATGCCAACGTGGTGCGCTTCCACAGCCGCCCGGAGCTGCTCGGCACCTGGGGCGAGGGGATCATCGCCCTCGATGCCGCCGGCGCGATCAGCGCGCTCGATCGCAATGCGCTGTTCCAGCTCGGTCTGAAGTCGGCCGCCGAGCTGATCGGAGCGCCGCTCGAGCGGGTGTTCACCGTATCGCTGAGCGCGCTGCTCGCGCGCAGCCAACGCAAGTC
>JAJZVE010000144.1 GCA_021845835.1 Pseudomonadota bacterium
TCGCCGCGCAGGCGGGCCAGGTGCTGCGACAGGTGCGCCTGACGCAGGCCGAGGCGTTCCTCCAGCTCGGTCACCGATGTCTCGCCGCGATGCAGGTGACAGAGGATCAGCAGCCGGTGTTCGTTGGCGATGGCACGCAGGAACGCCGCCGCCAGCTTCGCCTTGCGGCCCATCCGGTCGGGGTCGACCACGACCTCCGCAGCCGGCCGCGCCGCCGCCGCGCGCGGCCGCCCGCCGCGTCGCCGTGCCGATGCCGTGCCGGGCTCCACTTGCATTGGCCGCTTCCATGGCTGCGGAGATCGGAAACCGAGACCAGACGCCGATCACACGCGGCTGGTATAAACCATCCGACACCCGCACTCATAGCATGCGCCGCCGGGTCAGAGCGGGCAGACCCCCGAGGCACATTGCAGATGCGCCAGATCCACCGCCTCGTGCCGCGCCGGCGTCGCGATCGCCGCCACCACCTCGGCGAACCGCTCCGCGGAGACTTCCTCCTCCGGCAGGTATTCGTAGCCGAGCAGGTGGTCCGGACGGTTCGGCAGCACCGCGCAGCACCGCACCTGCGGCTGTTCCGTCAGCACGATGGCGCGGAACCCGTCAAGATCGATGCGGTCGGTGTAGAGCTTCAGCGTGTAGCTCACCTGGTTGCCCTGCGTGGCGCCGATCCAGTACCGCTCCAGCAGGCGCAGCCAGCGGTATTGCTCCGCCGGCGCCGCTTCCGGCGCCGTCACCAGCCTTTCGTTCAGGCCGAGCTGCATCAGCAGCGGCTGGGTCGGAAAGCCGACGATGCTCATGCCGGGGAAGCTGCGCAGCGTGCGCATCGGATAGCCGCGCGCCTCGTATTCGGCCAGCAGCGGGTCCGATCCGGGCGACCAGCAGCCGTCGTCGTGCCGCACGCCCTTGAACTGCACCCAGCGCAGATATTGCCGCCGCGCCGGCAGATGCGCGCCCTCGGTGACGCCGAACAGCTTGCTGGTGGTGCCGGCCGGCTTGACCGTCGTGACCGTCACCGGCTCGGCGAGGCCGAGTTCGGCGGCATAGGCCGACCCCTCCTGCTTCGCCGCCGCCGACAGCCGGTCCAGCATGGACCAGAACGGGGCGGCGCGGGTGTCATCCAGCAGGTCGCGGAAGTCGAGGCCGAAACGCATCCATGCCCATTCGTGCAGCCCGGTGGGGCCGATGCCCATGCGGTTGGTGCGCGCCACTTCCTGCGCATAGAGCGAGTCCATGCGATTCGCCCGCATCAGGAAGCGCACGCCGAGTCGCACCGCGTCCTCGATGCGCGCATCCCACAGCTCCGCGACCTGCGGCGGCGCCGCGCCGGGCGCGAACGAGTCGAACGACACCGGACAGGCGAGCAGCGGCGCGAAATCGGCGATCACGCAATAGCCGCCGGTGACGTGCAGCGTGATCTCGCCGCAAGGGTTGGTGGTGACAGGGAAGCAGGAGGCCGCGGCCTGACGGGACAACTGCGCGATCAGCGACGCCGCGGCATCCACCTGATAGCGCGCGCTGCGCAGGTCGCGCCCGTCCTCATGCACCGGCTTGTGCCAGGCGAAGCGGGTGCGATGGTCCTCCAGCCGGTCGCCGTTGATGAAACCCGGCTCGCCGTTGAAATAGGCGCAGCGGGTGGCTTCCTCGAACACGGCGCCGGCGTGGCGGGCGAGCTGGGTCTGGCGCGCCGGTTCCGCCGCGTCCGGCTGCAGCAGTTCCCAGAAGGCGCGGTCCACCATCACCGAATGGTTCGCCGTCCACAGCCCGCCTTCCGACTTGGCGCGGACGAAGCGCAGCACGCCGGGATCGCGCCAGGACTTGGTGGCCATGCGCGCGGCGCGGCGGGCGCCGCCCACCTGCACCTCCATCGACAGGTAATGATCGACCAGCAGCGCCTGCTCCCAGGGCTGCAGCGTCTCCCCCTCCGGGTCGCGGGCGCGCGCCGGCGCGACGACGCGGCCGATCAGGTGCAGGAAGGCGCGCAGCAGCGACAGCGGCCCCGAGGCCGGGCGGCCCTGCATGCCGGCGATCGGGCTGCCGCACGGGCGGATCGCCGAGAAGTCGATCAGCAGCGTGCGCTGGCGGGCGCGCCGGAATGCCATCGCCTCCACCACCTCGACGGCCTTCGCCCAGCCCTCGCGGCTGTCGGCGACGACATGCCGTTCGGCGTCGCGCGGCGCCGCCGCGGGGTCGCTCAGCAGCCGGGCGGCGAGCAGCGCCTCCGCCGCGGCCAGGTCGCCCATGTCGAGCGTCCCGGCGAAGCGTCGGCGCGCCGCGGCGTCAGCGGGGAAGTCGGGATGGTCGGGCGACAAATACAGCAGCAGTTCCGGCGCCTCCGCCCAATCGACCGCCATCAGGTCGTCGTCATAGGAGCGGCCGACGCCGGCGCCGTTCAGCAGCAGGTAGAACTTGGCGAAGGAGGCGATGGCGGTGGCGCAATTGGTGAACACCTCCATATTGCGCCCGACCTGGCCGGGATCGCCGTGCTGCAGGTGCCGCCCGGACGTGAGCAATGCGCCGGTGGCGATGGCGTTGCGCAGCCGCGCCTCCTCCAGCGCCGCGGTGGCGCCGCGGCCCGGCCCCAGCAGCGCCATGTTGCCGGCGGCGACGCGGTCGGCGACCCGGCCGAAGCACTCCGCGTCATCCGGCCGGAACACGGTGCGCCGTGCCACAGCCACCCCCATGCCCGGCTCCAGCGCGCGCGGCGGCAACTTTGCCTCCCCGAACGCGGCACCCGGCAGCGGGCGAGGACCAGAGGCGGCGACAGACGCGGAACGGGCGAGACGCATCGGCGGGTCCTTGTCGGCTTGGAACACCACATATTGGGACCATCCCGCCGATTCACCGCTTCATATAGTTGCGCGCAGCAGCTACGCACTGCCGGCATGCCCGCCGCACCGGTCCCTGGAGGCCCAGGGTTTCCAGGGACATGCACGCCGCGACGGGGGCGCGGCGGCGCAGGCGACGCGCGCCGCCATTGATCCAGATCAAACCGGCTGCCGCAAGGGTCGGGGCAGCCTGCCTGTTTTATCGGCCGCGCCGCGCGGGTCATCGGCCGATGTGCTGCAGGAACTCGACCTGCCAGCGCATCTCGTCCGCCGCCAGGGGGAATGAGCCGCCGACGCTGCCCAGCATCTGCGCCGGGCCGAGCCGGCCCAGCAGTGCCTGCACCGGCGCGGCGCTGCGCATGGAGAATCCTGCCTGCCACACCAGGCTGACCAGACCCTTGGCGCTGCGCAGCGTCGCGGCGCGTTCCACCGTCGCGGTCGCCACGCCGGCGGCGACTGCCAGCAGCGCCGTGCAGCGCCGCGCGTCCGCCGCTTCCGCAGCAGCCAGCAGGGCCGCCTCGTCCAGCCGCCCGGCCTCGCGCAGCGCGTGCGCGTGCCGCTCCGCCTGCTCCAGCGTCTCCTCCGCGGCGGCCGGCGGCGGCGCCTGCAGCCCGCGTTCCTGTACCCGGCGCTGCAGCTCGCGCGTCAGCTCCGGGTCGAGGTCGCCGCGACTGGCCAGCACGCCGAGCAGCTGCGTGGCCACGATCTCCGACAGCGCCCGCGCCGCCCGCGCCGACAGCGCCGGGCGATGCACCAGCGGGTCGTGCCAGTCCGCGTGCTCCGCCGCACGCGCGATCAGGGCATCCAGCGTCGCCTCGCGGATCGCGGCCGACGTGTTCGCCAGCAGCGCCGCGATCGCAGCGGTGTCCGCGCTCGCCGCGATGGCATCGGAGACGGTGGCATGCAGCCCCGGCCGGCGCGCGATCGCGGTGGTGGTCGCCGGGGTCGGGGCATCGGCCAGCAAAGCCAGCAGATCGTCCGTGCCGAGCAGTGGCGACAGCCGGATCACCGGCTCGCTCACCGGCACCGCGCTGTCGTGTGCGAGGCGCAGGATCAGCTCGCGCGGCGCCTGCGGCATTTCGCGCACCACCTCGGCGATCGCGGCACGCACCCGCCCGGCCGCGTCCTCGACCAGCTCGGCCAGCGTCGCCAGCACGTGCTCCGCCATCGCCGAGCGGTCATGGGACGGCACCCCGGGAATCAGCCGCGCCAGGGTGCGGGCGAGCAGCGTGCGCACGCGCTCATCGTGATCGGCCGCCAGCAGCCGGTGCGCCGGCGCCGGCGCCGCGGCGTTCATCGCCACCGCCGCGCGGACCACCACCGACGGGTCGGCGGCGAGCGCCTGCAGCAGCGCGGGGGCGGTGTCCGCGGCGGCGCCGAGACGGACGCGCGTCGCTTCCGTCAGTATATCGAGCGAGGCCGGTTCGCCGGACCCCGCCGCCGCGATGGTCATGCTCCCTCCCCGGGCGGCGAGACCTGCCAGCGGCCGCGGCCGGTCCGCTTCACCGCGTACATCGCGTGGTCGGCGCGGCCGAGCAGGGTGTCGATATCCTCGCCAAGTCCGGGCCAGCGCGCGGCGATGCCGATCGACATGGTCAGGCGCTCGCTTCGACCTTCGGTCAGCGGCGCGAGGTCCTGCGGACAGGCGGCGCGCAGCTGCTCGGCGCGCTCGGCGGCGGCGAAGGCGTCGGCACCGTCGAGCCAGATCGCGAACTCGTCGCCGCCGAGCCGCGCCACCAGATCGGTCGGCCGCGTGTGGCTGCACAGCAGTTGCGCGGTGCGGCGCAGCGCCTCGTCGCCGGCGTCGTGGCCGCAGCAGTCGTTCAGCGTCTTGAAGTTGTCGAGATCGATGAACAGCAAAGCGCCCGGCAGCCCCTCGCGCTCCAGCCGGTCAATATGCCGCGCCAGCTCGTCCATGAAGGCACGGCGGTTGTAGAGGCCGGTGAGCGGGTCGGTGCGCGCCTGCCGCGCCATTTCGCGCTGGATCGCCTCGTGTTCCAGCACGGTGCGGATCAGCACGCCGGCGGCCAGCACGAGCGCGCGGTCGTCGCCGTCCCAGGGCCGTGCGCCGGCGGCACGGCACAGCAGCAGCCCGACCTGCTCGCCGAACCGCGTCAATGCCGGGCAGCCCAGCAGCATATGCCCGTCACTCGCCTCGGCGGTGCCCGGCCCGTCGGCGGCGAGCGCGGTGGCGGCGGCGCTGAGCGACGGGGCGGTCAGCGTGCCGTGGGCATGCAGGACCGTGGGCTGCATGCCATCGCCGATCACGTCCACTACGACCGCGGCCTCGGCGGCGGCGGCGTGCGCGAGCGGCGCCAGCGCCGCCCGCATCATGCGCGGCGCCAGCACCTCGGACCGCATGCAGGCCAGGATATGCTCGATCACCTGGAAGCGGCGCAGCGCCCCGGCCACCTCCGCCTCGCGCCGCTCCGCCTCGGTCACGTCCCGGCCGACGCCGCGCGCGCCGATCACCGCGCCGGTCGCGTCGAGCAGCGGCGCGGTGGCGAAGCTGAGGCAGGCGGTGCCGCCGTCCGGCCGCCTGAGCCAGGCGCGGCGGCGGCGCATCGGCGCCGTCGGGTGGAACGGGTCGAAGCGGCCCTCCTCGCGCGGGTCGGCCAGCAGTTGCGCCGCATTCTGCCCGAGCAGCGTCGCCGCCGGCCAGCCCAGCGCCGGGTCGGGGGCGAGGAACACGAAACGTCCCTCGGCGTCGGTTTCAAACGCGAGGTCGGCCGCCAGCGTCACCAGATCGCGCCAGCGCTGGCGGCTGTCCAGCAACGCACCCTGCAGCGCGTTCGCCGCCGGCAGGAAGCTCACCGGCGCGGACGCCGCCGCCGACGCCGTCGTGCGGTCGCGGTCGGTGAAAGCCGCCTTCTTCTTCATCCGCCTCGCTCCGTCGCCGCCGGCGGCGAGTCTTCATCGAACGTGTAAATGTTGAGTTATCGTCCGGCCGCGGCGCGCGATTGACACCCCGCGGGCGGCTGCGCATGGTCCGCGCGCTGAAGGAGCAGGCAGAATGCAGGACGACGTGCGGCACACCATCGAGGCGCTGTGGGACGGCCGCGACTCGCTGCGCGCCGACAGTGCCGCGCCGGCGGCCCGCGCGGCCGTCGCCCGTGCCCTCGACCTGCTCGACAGCGGCGCCGCGCGCGTCGCCACCCCCGGCCGCGACGGCTGGACGGTGAACGAGTGGCTGAAGAAGGCGGTGCTGCTGTCGTTCCGCCTGCAGGACAGCGCGCCGATGCCCGGCCCCGGCGGCGCGCCGGTGTTCGACAAGGTGCCGATGAAGTTCGCCGGCTGGGACGCGGCCCGCTTCCAGGCCGCCGGCTTCCGCGCGGTGCCCGGCGCGGTGGTGCGGCGCAGCGCCTATGTGGCGCCCGGCGTCGTGCTGATGCCCTGCTTCGTCAATGTCGGCGCCCATGTCGGCCGCGGCAGCATGATCGACACCTGGGCAACCGTCGGCAGCTGCGCGCAGGTGGGCGAGAACTGCCACATCTCCGGCGGCGTCGGCCTCGGCGGGGTGCTGGAGCCGCTGCAGGCCGGCCCGGTCATCATCGAGGACGATTGCTTCATCGGCGCGCGCTCCGAAGTGGTGGAAGGCGTGATCGTCGAGCGCGGCAGCGTGCTGGCGATGGGCGTGTTCCTCTCCGCCACCACCAAGATCGTCGATCGCGAAACCGGCGAGGTGTTCACCGGCCGCGTGCCGGCCTATTCGGTCGTGGTGCCCGGCACGCTGCCGGGCCGGCCGCTGCCGAACGGCGCGCCGGGGCCGAACCTCGCCTGCGCCGTCATCATCAAGCGCGTCGATGCGCGCACCCGCGCCAAGACGTCGCTCAACGATCTGCTGCGCGATTGAACGACGCGACCGATCCGCTGCCGCTGGCGCAGGCGCTGCTGCGCTGCCCGAGCGTCACCCCGGCGGATGCCGGCGCCCAGGACGTGCTGGCGGCGGCGCTGGCCGCGCTCGGCTTCGCGGTGACGCGGCTGCGCTGCGGCGCGATCGCGAACCTGTTCGCCCGCATCGGCACCGGCGCGCCGCATGTCTGCTTCGCCGGCCATACCGACGTGGTTCCGGCAGGCGACGGCGCGGCCTGGAGCGGCGACCCGTTCGGCGGCGCGGTGCGCGACGGCGTGCTGTACGGCCGTGGCGCCTGCGACATGAAGGGCGCCGTCGCCGCCTTCGTCGCCGCCTGCGCGCAGCACCTCGCAGCCGGCCCGCCGCGCGGCTCGCTCAGCCTGCTGATCACCGGCGACGAGGAAGGGGACGCCATCGACGGCACCGCGCGCGTGCTGGAATGGATGCAGGCGCACGGCCAGATCCCGGATTTCTGCCTGGTCGGCGAGCCGACCAACCCGGCGCGGCTCGGCGAGGTCGTCAAGATCGGCCGCCGCGGCAGCCTGACCGCACGCATCACGGTTCACGGCACGCAGGGCCACGTTGCCTATCCGCAGCGCACCGATAATCCGGTGCATCGGCTGGTGCAGGCGCTGGCGGCGCTGACCGCGGTGCCGCTGGACGCCGGCAGCGAATGGTTCGAGCCATCGACGCTGCAGGTCACCACCGTCGATGTCGGCAACCCGACCGCCAACCTGGTGCCGGCGCGGGCGGCGGCGACGCTGAACATCCGCTTCAACGACCAGCACAGCGGCGCCGCCCTCGCCGCCTGGCTGCGCGCCAGCCTCGCCCGCTACGCCCCGCACGCCGATCTGGATGTGTCGATCAGCGGCGAGAGCTTCCTGACCACGCCCGGTCCGCTGGTCGAGACGCTGCGGCGGGCGATTGCCGGCGCGACCGGGATCGAGCCGCGGCTGGATACCGGCGGTGGCACCTCCGACGCCCGCTTCATCGCCCGCTACTGCCCGGTGGCCGAGTTCGGCCTGGTCGGCGCCACCATGCACCAGGTGGACGAGCGCGTGCCGGTGGACGAGCTGCGGGCGCTGGCGCGCGCCTATCGCGCGGTGCTGGAAGCGTTCGGCGCATGAGCCTCGCCGCCGCCGCAGGGGTGGCACGGCTGGCGCGGTTCCGCGCCGACGGGCTGGACGCCTTCGACGCCTCGCCGGTCGGGCTGCTGAACGCGCTGGCGCCCTGGTTCGCCTTCGCGCTGGTCGGCGGCGGGCTGTCGCTCGCCGCCGGGGCGCCGCGGGCGGCGGCGGTGGATGTGCTGGCCTCGGTGGTGACGCTGCTGACGCCGCCGGTGCTGTCGCAGGGCCTCGCGCAGCTGTGGGGCCGTGCCGCGGCCTGGCTGCGCTATGCGGTGGCGGTGACGTGGTGCCAGTGGGTGATGCCGCCGGCGCTGCTGGCCGCGGTGCTGGGCAGCGGCGTGCTGATCGCGGCCGGCGTGCCGCAGACGCCGGCCGAGACGCTGGCCGGCGTGGCGGCGCTGGGCTACGCGCTGGCACTGCAGATCTTCCTGGCGCGGCGGGGGCTGGCGCTGCCGATGTGGCGCGCCGGGGTCGTGGTGGCGGCGGTGAACCTGGGCACCGCGGTGCTCGCCTTCGGGCCGCTGCTGCTGGACGGGGCGTGGAGGGGCGGCGGATGAGCACGAACGAGGGACTGCTCACGCAGCTTGGCAACGGACTGCAGGGCGCGCTGCTGCTGGCGCGCGGCCGCGCCGAGGGCATGCTGCTGATGTCGGCGCGCGACACGCCGGCGATGCAGACGGCGGCGCGCAGCTTCTGGGCGGCGGCGATCTGCCTGCCGGCCTTCATCTGCCTGCAGTTGATCGGCCTCTACGAGGACGCGCGCCTGCCGCCGCATTTCGCGCACGGGCTGGCGCTGCAGTTGCTCGGCTACGCGATCGACTGGGCGGGCTTCGCGCTGCTGTCGCGCTGGGTGGTGCAGGCGATGGGGCGGCTGGCGGCGTGGCCGCGCTTCATCGCCGCCTGGAACTGGTGCAACGTGGTGCAGTACCTGCTGCTGGTCGCCGCCAGCCTGCCGCCGCTGCTCGGCCTGCCGTCGATCGTCGGCGAGACGACGTGGCTGGCCGCGACCGGCTGGGCGCTGTGGATCGAGTGGTATGCGACGCGGCTCGCGCTCGGCGTCGGCGGGCTGCCGGCGGCGGGGCTGGTGCTGCTGGACGAGGCGCTCGGCTTCGCGCTGCTGGCGGTGATCCAGTCGCTGCCGGGCGGGGCGATGTGACGCGGCTTGTTGTTCCCTATACGGAACGATAAGGGCGCGCCAGGACCCGGCGGCAAAAGCGGTTTTCGCGGCCTGATCGGAAAGGCGCGGCGGCGGGCCGGCGGGCGGACGGCGGTGTTCGTGGACGCGACGGGTCTGTGGTGGTCGGCCGGCCTTTGC
>JAJZVE010000145.1 GCA_021845835.1 Pseudomonadota bacterium
GACAATGCCGGCCTGCTGACCAAGCTGAACCAGCCGGGATCGAGCACCATCGCCTCGACGATGGACAACACCGGCACGATCACGGTCGGCACCGGGACGCTGGAATTCGACGGCGGCGGCACGTTCGGCGGCACGCTGAACGGCGCCGGAACGATCGCCTTCGGCGCGGGCACGGCCGACCTGACCACGGCGGCGTCGCTGGCAACGGGCGGGCTGCTGATCAACGGCGGCGATGTGCTGCTGCCGACCTCCTTCGGTTCCTATGGCGGTGCCCTCACCGTGATCAATGGCGGAACCGCGAAATTGGCGACAGATCTAGCCGTTTCCGGAAGCCTGACCTTGGCCGGAAATATTAATAATTCGAACAATGATATCATTGATTTGAATGGGCAAAATCTCACAGTCTCTGGTAGTATTGTATTTATTAATTCATGGGTATATTATTACGGATTAACCAACGGAACGATGGATGGGCTGGGAACGCTGACATCGACCGGCACGACGACGATCCAAACATACAATGGTTCTGGCGGAACTGGCATTTTGCTAGGCGGCGGCTTGACCTGGACCAATACCGGCACGGTATTGGACAGCGCCACGATCGAGGTCGGCGACGCGAGCGGCGGTACGGCGACGATCGATAACGCGGTTGGCGGGGTGTTCGAGATTACCGCTGATACTGGCGGCATCGCCAACAATAACTACAGCGTTGGAACAGTGGATGCTTACGGCAATACCAGCTATAATAATTACGCAGGCAGTTCGACCTTCGACAACGCCGGCCTGCTGACCAAGATCACCCAGCCGGGGCACAGTTACATTGCCTCCACGATGGACAACACCGGCACCATCACGGTGGCGACCGGAACGCTGGAATTCGACGGCGGCGGCACCTTCGGCGGCACCATCAACGGGGCCGGCACCATCGCCTTCGGTGGCGGCACCGCCGATCTGACCGCGGCGTCGCTGACCACGGGAGCGCTGCTGATCGACGGCGCCGACGTGGTGCTGCCGACTTCGTTCAGTTCCTATGCCGGCGCGCTGACCGTCACGGCCGGCACCGCGCAACTGTCGGCGGACCTGACGCTTTCGGGCAGTCTGGCGCTGAGCAACGGTGTCATCGACCTGAATGGCCACACCCTGTCGGTCTCAGCGCCAGCCAGCTTTGCTTCGGCTGGTTCGGGCGTGGGCGCGATTGACGGTCCCGGCACGCTGGCGACCAGTGGCACGACGACGTTGTCCCCCTATCTCTCAGGCTATTACGCGTATTGGGTTTACACTGCCGCCATCCTTGGCGGCGGACTGACCTGGACCAACACCGGCACGGTCCTGGACAGCGCCACGATCGCGGTCGGCGATGCGAGCGGTGGAACCGCGACGATCGACAACGCGGCCGGCGCCGTGTTCGAAATCGCCGCCGACAGCGGCGGTATTTCAAACAACAGCTACTCCACGTCCACGGTCGATGCCTATGGCAATACGCAAACCTCGTATTTCACCGGCTCCTCGACCTTCGACAACGCCGGCCTGCTGACCAAGATCACGCAGCCGGGGTCGAGCTTCATCGCCTCGACGATGGACAACACCGGCACGATCACGGTCGCGACCGGCACGCTGGAATTCGATGGCGGCGGCACCTTCGGCGGCACGCTGAACGGTGCCGGCACCATCGCCTTCGGCAACGGCACCGCCGACCTGACCACGGCGGCGGCGCTGGCGACAGGCGGGTTGCTGATCAACGGCGCCGACGTGCTGCTGCCGGCGACGCTCGGCACCTATGCCGGCGCGCTTACGATCAGCCGCGGCACCCTTCAGCTTGCGTCCGATCTGACCGTTTCCGGCAGCGTCTCCCTGGCCGGCGGCACGATCGACCTGAACGGGCATACGCTCACGCTGAGCGGCGGCGTGACGACGGGGAACATCGGCACCATCGATGGTGCCGGGACGCTGGCGACCAGCGGGACGGCCTATGTCAATGGCATCAACCTGGGTGGCGGGCTGACCTGGAAGAACAGCGGCACCGTCAGCGACACCGGGATAATCTATGTCGGTGATCCCTCCGGCGGCACCGTGACGATCGATAATGCGGCCGGGGCGGTGTTCGAGATTTCCGCCGACACTGGCGGCATCGCCAATAACCAATACCCGGTCAGTACGGTCGACGCCTACGGCAACACGACTTCTTCGTACTACACCGGCAGTTCGACCTTCGACAACGCCGGTCTGCTCACCAAGATCACGCAGCCGGGGTCGAGCACCATCGCCTCGACGATGGACAGCACCGGCACGATCGCCGTGGCCACCGGAACACTGGAATTCAACGGCGGCGGCACGTTCGGCGGCACCATCGAGGGCGCCGGCACCATCGCCTTCGGCGGCGGCACCGCCGACCTGACCACGGCGGCGACACTCGCCACCGGCGGGTTGCTGATCAACGGCGCCGATGTGCTGTTGCCGACCGCGTTCGGGTCCTATGCCGGCGCGCTGACCGTCTCGGCGGGCACCGCGACCCTGGCGAGCAATCTGACGCTGACCGGCAGCCTCACCGGACAAGGCTACGGATTGCTGCAACTCGGCGGCAACACGCTCACGGCCTCGGGCGGGGCGACCCTGTCCGGCGGCACGATCGACGGCCCGGGCACGCTGACCACCGGCGGCACGACGACACTCGGCGGCAATTATGATTATCTCGGTGGAGGTCTGACCTGGACCAACACCGGCACGGTGTACGACACCGCCACCGTCTATGGCGGCGACGCGGCCGGCGGGACGATCGCGATCGACAACGCGGCCGGGGCGGTGTTCGTGCTGAACTCCTCGGGCGCGAATGTTCGCAACAGTTATTATTATACCACGACGATTGACGCGAACGGCAACACGCAGGGCGTCTATCTTTACGGCGCCTCGACGTTCAGCAATGCCGGGCTGATCCAGAAGACCATCGGCATCAGCACGATCGACTCGGTGATGACGAACACCGGCACGATCAATGTCGTGATCGGCGTGCTGCAATTCGACGGCGGCGGCACGTTCGGCGGCACCATCGACGGCGCCGGCACCATCGCCTTCGGCGGTGGCACCGCCGATCTGACCGCGGGGACCACGCTCGCGACGGGCGGTGTCTCGATCACCAACGCCGAACTCGTCGATGCCGGCGCGGTGACCGGCAGCGTCAGCATCGGGTCGGGCGGCACGCTCGATCTGGCCGGGGTCACGCTGGGTGCGAGCAGCCTCGCGCTGGGCTACGGTACGCTCTACGGCCACGGTAGCGTCACCACGCCGATCGCCAACGGCGGGATCATCGAGGCCAATGGCGGCGCGCTGCATCTGACCGGCACGCTGAGTGGCACCGGCGGCCTGCAGGTGGATGCCGGGGCGACGCTCGATCTCGCCGGCACCGTCGCGGAAAACGTCACCTACGGGGGCCTGGGCGCGACGCTGCTGCTGGAGCAGCCGGGCGCGTTCTCCGGCACGCTGGAGAACATCACCGCCGGCACCAGGCTGGTGTTGCAGGGCGATACCGTCACGGCGGCGACCGCGACCGGCACCATCCTGGCCGTGACGCTGAACACCGGCGCGACGCTCGACTACACGCTGGGCGCGGCGGCGCCGAGCAGCATGCGGCCGGGCATCACGGTGGCCGGCGGCAACAGCACGATCGACTTCGCGATCTATCGCTCGGCCATCGCGCAGGTGGTGCCGACGTCGGTGACGCTCGGCGCCGTGCATCAGGGCAGCACGGCCACCCAGGCGCTGGTGGTCAGGAACGTCGCCCTGGGCGACGGGTATTCCGAGAATCTGGATGCCACCGTCGCCGGCACCTCGGCCGGCGTCACGGCGACGGGGAGCGTCAGTTTGCTGCCCGCGCTGGTGGCCGACACCCAGACCATCACCGTCGGCATCGACACGTCGTCGCTCGGCGCGGTGAACGGTTCCGCGACGCTCGATTTCTACAGCGACGGTTCCGGCGTGGACGGCAACGGCACGCTCTCGCTCGGCAGCCAGCCGGTGCAGGTGAGCGGCACGGTCTATGCCCTGGCCGCGCCGACGCTGAGCGCCAGCACGATCGACCTCGGCGCCACGCGCGTCGGCGGCGCCACGCTGGCCGGCAACGTGCAGCTCTACAACGGCGGCGCCTCCAGCCCGTATCAGGAAAGCCTGGTCTATTCCGATGCCCTGACGGCCAGCGGCGTAAGCGGTGCCGGCATCGCCCCGACCAACGGCAGCGGGACCATCACCTCGGGCAACTGGGCGACGCTCGGCTTCGGCCTGGCCAGCACGACGGCGGGCAGCTTCGTGCAGAGCGGGCATGTCTCGCTCACCTCGACCGGCGTCGGCACCAGCGGGCTGGCCGACACCACGCTGACCACGCAGACGCTGACCGTGACCGGCAAGGTCTATGCGCTGGCGAGCGCCTCCGCGCCCGGCAGCCTCGATTTCGGCATCGTCCATGTCGGCGACCTCGCCACACAGACGCTGAGCGTCAGCAACACCGGCACCGGCGTGCTGGTGGACAGCCTGACCGGCGGCTGGGGCGCGGTGAGCGCCGGGTTCACCGGCTCCGGCAATCTCGGGCAGGTGGCGGCGGGCAGCAGCGGCAATCTGTCGCTGGCGATGGCGACCAATGCCAGCGGCACCTTCTCCGGCACCGGCACGCTGTCGCTTGCCAGCCATGACGGGCAGCTCAGCGACGTGGCGCTGAGCGCCGGCACGGTCGCGATGACCGGCACGGTGGACAACTACGCCACCGCCGCGTTCCAGGAAGGCGCCGGCACCGGGCAGCTCGGCGGCGGCGGCACGAGCTGGGTGCTCAATCTCGGCACGCTCCTGCAGAGCGGCGGCACCGACAGCGTGCAGATCGGCGCGCTGAACGCGGCGTCCGGCCTCGCCGACACGATGGGCGGCAGCTACACCGTCAACGCCGCAACCGGCTTCACCAACACCGGCTTCGCCAGCTTCAGCGGCCTCGGCGCCGGGCAGGCGGACACGGCGCCGACCATCGACCTGTCCACCGCCCAGACCGGCACCTTCACCGAGACGGTGGTGCTGGACGCCACCGGCAGCAACGCCTCCGGCTATTCCGGCACGCTCACGCCGACGACGCTGACGGTGGAGGGCGTGGTGGCGGCCACCCTCACCGGGACCGGCAACTTCACCACGCTGGCGGCGCCGGCGATCACCGGCATCTCGCCCGATACCGGCCCGTCCGGCGTGCTGCTGACCGCCTCGCCGACGATCCAGCTTTCCGGCACCGGCGCGGTCGGCACCACGATCGACCTCGCGCGGGCGGATATCGGCGCGATCGGTACGGCGACGGTCAATGCCAGCGGCGTCTGGAATTTCGACTACACCGGCACGACGCTGTCGGACGGCAGCTACGTGTTCACCGCGACGGCGGTGAATGCGGCCGGCGACATGTCGCGCGCGGCGGCGGCGGCGGTGACCATCGATGCGGCGCCGCCGTCGACCCCGACGGTTTCGACGATCGTGACGCAGGGCGCGGTCCCGCAGACCCTGACCAACGGTGCGACCACCAATGCCACGGGCCTGACCTTCGATGGCTCTGCGGCGCCGGGCGACACGGTCACGCTGTCGGACGGCACCACCGTGCTGGGGTCGGGGTCGGCGAACCCCAGTGGCGGCTTTGCCCTGCAGACGTCCGCCCCCCTGTCCGCCGGAACGCATGTGTTCTCGCTCGTCGCCACCGACGCCGCCGGCGTCTCCTCGGTCGCGGCGACCGAGACGATCACGGTGGACACCCACACGCCGGCGGCACCGTCGATCACCGGCATCTCGCCGGATACCGGCGTGTCGGCCAGCGACGGCATCACCGCGTCCAACCGCATCAAGGTCAGCGGCACCGGCGAGGCGGGCGACACCGTCACGCTGTCGGTGGACAACGTGGCGCTGGCGACGGCGCTGGTCGCCGCCGGCGGCGCCTGGACCGCCGACCTGACCGGGATCGCGCTGGCCGACGGCACGCACAGCCTGACGGCGGTGCAGACCGACGCGGCGGGCACCACATCGACGATCTCCCCGGCCGACAGCGTCACCATCGCCGCCGGTGCGACGACGGCGCTCGACCTGCCGGCGCAGGTCGGCGCGGTGAAGATATACTATCTGACCCCGGCGGAGCTGCTGGCCGGACCGCGGCCGATCGATCCCGGGACAGCGACCTGGAACACGCTGATGTTCCCCACCAGCACGGTCACGCTGACCGATGCCGCCTTCACCGGGCTGAACCATTTCTCGGAAATCGATCTGCTCGGCAGCGGCGCGCAGTCGGTGACACTGGGGGCGAATGCGGCGGCGGCGTTCAACGGCTACGTGGTGGTGAACGCGGCGAATGCCGCCTCCAGCACGATCGACGGCTCCGGGCTCGGCTCGGCCGGCCTGGCCGCGATTGGCACGACCAGCGGCATCAACATCGTCCATGGCGGCAACGGGGCCAACTGGATCGTCGGCGGCGGCGGGGCGGACCAGCTCTATGGCGGCGCGGGGAACGACATCTTCATGCTGCCGCAGGGCGAACTCGGCGTGGCGGGCCTGACGATCGATGGCGGCGGCGGCTGGAACGAGATCTGGCTGCAGGGGTCGAACACCATCACCGACGCGGCCTTCGCGCAGATCTCCAGCCTGCAGGAGGTGGACTTCGTCAGCGCCGCGACGGAATCGATCACGCTGGGGCCGGATGCCGGCCGCGCCATGGGCAGTGTCGGGGTGGTGCGGGCGACGGACGCGACGAACGTGACGATCGATGCGTCGGCCGTCGGGCTCACCAACATGTCCATGTTCGCCGGCACCGGCACCGATCTGCTGATCGGCGGCGCCGGGAACGACTACATGGTGGCGGGCAGCGGGGTGGACACGTTCGAGGCGGGGCTCGGGACGGACTGGATCAAGGGCTTCGTGGAAGGGGTGGACGTGGTGAAGCTGCAGACGGGCGGTTTCACCTCCTTCACCCAGTTGCAGGGCGCGATGACGATGTCCGGCAGCGACACCATCATCAGGCTCGGCAACGGCAACAGCATCGACCTGATCGGCGTCAAACAGAGCTCGCTGACGGCCCGTGACTTCGCCTTCTAGGCAGGGCAGGCGTGGGGCAGGGCGCGCCGCTGGCCGCGCCGCCTTGCCCGTCGCCGAGTCGCCGGCGGAGGCATCCCGCCTGCAGGGACAGGTTGCCGCGCCAGGGGCGGAACCCGCTGAAGCGCGGCGGCTGCTGGCGGTGCACCAGGCCGCCGCCGGCTTTCGGGATGCGGTCCTGCGGCGGCCGGGCTGCTGGTCCTATCCGCCTGGAAATGCCGCGGTTCTTGACGCGCGGGACTTCGTGCCGTTCGCGGATGGTTTCTACGAGATCGAACATGCGCCGGATGGCACCGCCTATCGGTGGACCGGGCCGGACCATTTCAGCCGCTGGCGGATCTTCGTCGACCGCCGCGGAATCGGGACGCTGCGCGTCTCGGTCTGGTCTCTCGGCCAGATCGCGGATCCTTGCGCATTATCGGTCGATATCGACGGCTGCCGCTATCCGCTGCGTCCCGACCCGCACGACGGATCGGTGCTGACCGCTGCCGCAATCTCCCCGCGCCGGGACGACATGCTCGATGTTTTCCTGCATGTCCCGGTGGTGTTCTCACCGAAGTCGCTGGGCATCAAGGACGAGCGGATGCTGGGGATTGCCGTCCGCCGCCTGACCTTCCTGTCCGAGGGCCGGGCCGGCGGCCACATCCGGCAACAGGTCCACCCCCGTCAGCCGCGAGCAGGCAGTGCCGGACTCTGAGGCTTGGCAAAGAATCTTCTGCGCGGGCGTGCGGTCGGCCTTCTGCGGATCGCGACGTCGCAATACATCCAGGGGTGCAAAGCAAAGAAACGCATCTCCCAGCCTTCGCGTATCATGAATTCATTCGCCGCAGGGATGACGCCGTAGGTGACGTTGGCGACGACATCGTACAAGACATAATCATTCAGAATAATCCAACCGTTTTTCGTGATTTTTTGGCTGATAAGCGCCAATTCCGCAGAAACCGCCTCATAGCTGTGCCAGGCATCGACATAAAATACGTCAACCGATTCATCGGGAAGCTGCGCAAGCATATCGGTGCTGTTGCCAACCATTACCGTGATTTTCTGCCTCTCGATCTCGCCCCGAAATCTCGTTCTGTAGAACTCCAGATGTGATCCTCCCTGCAATCTTTCGAATCCCCACATGCTCGGGTACTGTTCAATATTGAACAAATCTATGGCGATGAAATGCGATGGCCGGCATGCCGAGATGATCTCGGCACTGAAGTCGCCATACGCCACCCCGATTTCGCAGACGACGCCGCCTTTCGGCAGGAACCGGAGAATTTCCGCCCTGTGCCCCACCATTCTGGCGCGGCGCAGGAGGTCGGCGGGAAGCGGAGGGACGTCTGGTATGTTGCTCATCAATGTTCAATCTGGGATTGACGGTTCCCTCGCGCCGGAACCGTCTGCCGCTTCTTCGGCCGGTCGGGACAGGACATCAGGCGATTGCCGTTCCTCTGGGGCGCGGCATGGCAGGATCGCGTCACGTCGTTCCGGAAAACAAACCATGAGTACGCCCGGTCCCTTGGCGTTGTGATTGAACCGGGCGCCATTGCCATAAGTGTTACGATCGTGCATTGTCAACTCAGGGAACGCGGCGCCGAATTGACCCGATGCGGAACCACACGCAACAACAACAAAATGCACGGGCAGGACGGGAAAGATCCGGCCAGCGTGCCCGATCGGCCCGCCGTGGCGCGGGACCGGCCGGCATCACCGTCGCCATCTGCACCTATCGCCGCTACGCCTTGCTTGACCTGGCGTTGCAATCCCTGGTCCGGCAGGCGGTTCCGCATGACGCCGCGCGTATCCTCGTCGTCGATAACTCACCCGACGCGCCCGGCTCGCATGAAGCCGAGGCGCGCTGGCGCACATGCGCAAACCTGACCTGGCTGCGCGAGCCGCAGCCCGGCCTGTCGCGCGCCCGCAATGCGGCGATTGCCGCGACGCAAACGCCGTTCATCGCCTTCCTCGACGACGATGCCGTCGCCGATCCCGGCTGGCTCGCCGCCCTGCTCGCGGCGTTCGAGCG
>JAJZVE010000146.1 GCA_021845835.1 Pseudomonadota bacterium
GCATCGGCATGAACACCGATCACACGCTGGAGGAAGTCGGCCAGCAGTTCAACGTGACGCGCGAGCGCATCCGCCAGATCGAGGCGAAGGCGCTGCGCAAGCTGAAGCACCCGAGCCGCAGCCGCAAGCTGCGCAGCTTCCTGGACGACTGATGCGCGCCCGCCCGGTTGTCCGATGAGCCTCGCCGTCGAAGAACCCGTGGTGCGCGTGGGCGTCACGGTGACGTTCCTGCGCATGGACCGTCCGCCCGCCGACCCGCCGCCGCCGCTGCCGCCCGGTGCCGCGGTCGCGCGCGACCGCTGGTGCAGCGTCGAGCAGTACCGTTTCCTCTACAACACGGTGGGCGAGCCGTATGTCTGGTGGCTGCGGCGCATCACGCCGGACCACCAGATCGCGGCGATGCTGCGCGACCCGCGCATCACTATCCATGTGCTGACCGTCGATGGCCAACCGGCCGGGTTCTACGAACTGGACCGCACGCCGTGGCCGAACGTCAATCTCAGCTATTTCGGCCTGATGCCGCAGGCGATCGGGCGCGGGCTGGGCTATCCGTTCCTGCGCCATGCCGTTGCGACGGCGTGGGGCATGGGGCCGCGCGCGATGACGGTGAACACCTGCACCGCCGACCACCCGCGCGCGCTGCCCACCTATCTGCGCGCCGGCTTCCAGAAGCTGCGTGCGGTCGAGGAGGTATGGAACGTGCCGCTGCGCCTCGGCCTGCCGATCCCGGAGCGGCTGCGGCGCTGAGCGGGCGCGACATCGTGGCCACGCGCCGCGATGTCAGGCGCGCAAGCCGTTGCGCCCGCCGCGCCCGCTTGCCACTGTCCCCCCGGCTCTCGAACACAGGGGGAGAAACGAGATGCGAGGCGGGATCTGGGCAGCGGCGCTGCTGTCGTTGGGCGTGATCGGCGCGGCCCATGCCGACATTCCGGGCAACGTGTTGCGCGTGGGCGTGCTCAACGACATGAACGGGCCGTTCGCGGCGCAGTCAGGCCGCGGCTCCGTGATCGCGGCCGAACTGGCGGCGGAGGATTTTGCGCCGGAGGCGGGCGGGCTGAAGGTGCAGATCCTCTCCGGGGACCACCAGAACAAGGCCGATGTCGGCGCTTCCATCGTGCGCGAGTGGATCGACCGCGACGGCGTCACCGCCGTCGCCGATGCGGTGAATTCCGGCGTCGGTCTGGCGGTGAACCAGGTGATGCGCGAAAAGAATCGCACCTTCATCGCCACCAATGTCGGCACCTCCGACCTGACCGGCAGGTCCTGCGCGCCCACCACGGTGCAGTGGAACATGGATACCTGGGCGATGGGCAACGCCATCGCCCGCGCCGTCTATGCCCAGGGCGGCAGGAGCTGGTTTTTCATCGCCTTCGACTATGCCTTCGGTGCGGCGCTGCAGCGCGACGCGACCGGGGTGCTGACGAAACTCGGCGGCTCGGTGGTCGGGTCGGTAAAGGCGCCGCTGGGGACGGCCGATTTCTCCACCTATCTGGTGCAGGCGCAGTCCTCCGCCGCGCAGGTGGTCGCCTTCGCCAATACCGGCTCGGACCTCGTCAACGGCATCAAGCAGGCGCACGAGTTCGGCATCACGCCGAAGCAGAAGCTGGCGGCGCTGTTCGCGCTGATCAGCGACGTGGATGCGGTGGGCCTCGCCACCATGCAGGGCGTGATGCTGACGGAGAGCTACTACTGGGACCTCAACGACGCCACCCGCGCCTTCGCCAGGCGGTTCGCCGCCCGCATGGACGGGCGTATGCCGACGGCGAACCAGGCGATGGTGTACGATTCCGTTCTGGCCTATCTGCGCGCCGCCAAAGCGGCCAACGCGATCGAGGGCACAAGCGTCATCGCCGAGATGAAGAAGGCGCCGCTGAAGGACCCGTTCTTCGGCGAGGTGACGGTGCGCGCCGACGGCCGCGCGATCCATCCGATGCAGGTATTCCGCGTGAAGTCGCCCGCGGAGTCGAAGGGACGCTGGGACGTCTACGATCTGGTCAGCACCATCCCCGCCGACCAGGCCTTCCGGCCGCTCGCCGACGGCGGCTGCCCGCTGGTCGGCAAGTAGCCACCGCAACGCCGCGCCATGCCTCTCCCGCACGCAAGCGGGAGAGGGATGGGGGGGGAGGGCGGGAAAGCGCAGCGCATCCCGCCAGGCGGCGCGCGCACGATTGCGAGAGCGCGATCGGGCCAAAGGGGACGGGCGGGCGCCGGCGAACCGGGACGGCGGGACACGCGGCGCTGTCCCGCCCCGCGCGGCTGCTCACATCGGCCCGCGATCAATTCACGCTTGCGGCTCGCGTTTCACCAGCGGCACCGAGAATTGCGGCTCGGTATCCCAGGGGAAAAGGATCCAGGTGTCCTGCGACACCTCGGTGATGAAGCTGTCCACCATCTCCTTGCCGGCCGGCTTGGCATACACCGTCGCGAAATGCGCGCGCGGCAGCAGTCCGCGCACCACCCGCGCCGTCGTGCCGGTATCGACCAGATCGTCGATGATCAGGAACCCGGTGCCGTCGCCGGCCGCGACGGGGGCCTTGGTGACGCGCAGCTCGCCCTTCGCCTCCTCGTCGTAGGTGACGACGGAGACGCTCTCGATCAGCCGCACATCCAGCTCGCGCGCGATGATCGCCGCCGGGATCAGCCCGCCGCGCGTCACCGCGACAATCCCGGCCAGCGGGCGCAGCCCCATCAGCCGCCACGCCAGCGCCCGCGCGTCGCGATGCAACTGGTCCCACGTTACCGTGTAGTAATGCGTCGCCATCAGAACATCCGTCCTCCGTCGGGCACCAGAAAATCCGGCCGCAGCAGCACCACCGCGCCGTCGGCATCCGGCAGCCCGAGCGTCAGCACCTCGCTCGCGAAGCCGGCGATCCGGCGCGGCGGGAAGTTCACCACCGCCAACACCTGCCGGCCGATCAGCCGGTCCGGCTTGTAGTGGACCGTGATCTGGGCGGAGGACTGCTTCACCCCGATCTCCGGCCCGAAGTCGATCCACAGCTTCAGGGACGGCTTGCGCGCCTCCGGCAGCGGCTGGGCGTCGCGGATGGTGCCGACCCGGATATCCAGCCTGTCGAAGTCCTCGATGATTGCCATCGGCCGCGCTCCGATTCGCCCGCGGTCCCTGTTTGCCGCGAACCTGCCCGGTTGCCAATGGGCGGGCTGCGTGCCAGCAATCCGGCCTCGCCCGAACGGAGCGTCTGCTGCATGCGCGATTTTCACCTGCCCGGCCGCAGTCCCGTCTTTGCCGCCAACGGCATGGCGGCGACCTCCGTCCCGGCGGCGACGCTCGCCGCGCTCGACGTGCTGCGCGCCGGCGGCAACGCGCTGGACGCCGCCATCGCCGCGGTCGCCGTGCTGGCGGTGATCGAGCCGCACTCCACCGGCATCGGCGGCGACTGCTTCTGCCTCTATGCGCCCGCCGGGCAGCGCCGCGTGGTCGCGCTCAACGGCTCCGGCCGTGCGCCGGCGGCGGCGCGGATCGACTGGTTCGAGGGCCAGGGCCTGACCGCGCTCGACGCAAGCTCGCCGCACGGCGTCACCGTTCCCGGCGCGGTCGGGGCGTGGGAGACGCTGCTGGCCGCGCACGGCACGAAAAGCCTGGGCGAGCTGCTGCAACCGGCCATCGGCTTCGCCGCCGACGGGTTCGCGGTGACGCCGCGCGTCGCTTATGACTGGGCGCGCAACGCCGACAAGCTGCGCGCCACCGGCGCCGCGGCATTCCTGCCGGGCGGGCAGGCGCCGGCTGCCGGCGACCGCTTCACCCAGCCGGCGCTCGCCGCCACGCTGCGCGCCATCGCCCGCGACGGCGCGCGCGCGTTCTACCAGGGCGAGGTCGCCGCCGACATGGTGGCAACGCTGCGCGCCCGCGGCGGCCTGCACACCGAGGCTGACTTCGCTGCCGGCCGCACCGCCGCGCAGTTCGTCGATCCGATCCGCACCGCCTGGCGCGGCCATGAGGTATGGCAGTGCCCGCCCAACGGCTCCGGCCTCTTGGTGCTGATGCTGCTCGGCATCCTGGGCGGCTGGGGCCCGGCGCCGGACGGGCCGCTCGGGGTGACGCGGCTGCACCGGCATCTGGAGGCGGCGCGGCTGGTGTATCGCGACCGCGACGCCTTCCTGGCCGATCCGTCGCAGGTCGAGGTGCCGCTGGCGCACCTGACCGACCCGGCCTATCTCGCCGCCCTGCGCGGCCTGATCCGCGACGATGCGGCGATGGGCGAATTGCCGCGGGCGGGGGAAGCGGCGCTGCCGGCGCATCGCGACACCGTCTATCTCTGCGTCGTCGATCGCGACGGCAATGCGTGCAGCCTGATCAACTCGCTGTTCCACAGCTTCGGCTCCGGCATCCTGGCGGAGCGGAGCGGCGTCATGCTGCACAATCGCGGCCTCGGCTTCCGGCTCGAACGCGGGCATCCGAACTGCATCGCCCCGTTCAGGCGGCCGATGCACACGATCATTCCCGGCATGCTGACCAGGGACGGCGAGGCGGTGATGCCGTATGGCGTGATGGGCGGACATTTCCAACCGATGGGGCAGACCTTGTTCCTCACCAACCACATCGATTACGGCCTGGACGTGCAGGAGGCGCTGGACCTGCCGCGGGTGATGGCGTTCGGCGGCAAGGTGGAGGCGGAGCGCGGCGTGCCGCTGTCGGTGCTGGACCGGCTGGCGCGGCTCGGCCACACCATCGAGCAGATCGAATCGCCGCTTGGCGGTGGGCAGGCGATCCGCATCGACCGCGGCCGCGGTTGCCTGATCGGCGGATCGGATCCGCGGAAGGATGGGTGCGCTCTTGGCTACTAAATCCAAAGGAAACGCCGGACGACCGCCGCCGGCGGCGCGGGCACCCGGGGTGTTTTCCGACAAGCATGTCGCTGACGCGATCGGCCGTCTGCCGCGCATGGCCACGGCGGACATTTCCGATCTGCTGAGACGCGCGAAGGTGCAAGGAATTGCGGCTCTCCAGGCAGCGTGTGAAGCTGAGCTGGCGAGTCGGCCGTTCTCCTTCACCAGGCAGCAGGGCGCCGACTTCGACGCCATGGCGCGCGCCGTCACCGGCATGTCCCTGCCCGACGCGATCCGGTACGCTTTCACCGAGGTATGCCCAGCCAACGATGAAGAGATCGCCGTTCTGCGTTGGCTGGCCGAACATCCGGGCGGCAGCTTCCAGGATTGCGGACGACACCTTGGAAAGGGCAATCTCGGACTGGTCATCGGGCACCTGGTGTATCACCGGTACGGATGCTTCCGCGCGTTCATCACGGACAGAAACGACCAGTCGAGTGTCCTGCTCAGGAAGGACCGATCGGGCGGCCAGGTCCGTTATTGGCTGATGCCCGAGGCAGAAGCGGTGTTTCGTGACCTTGGCGTGATCTGACATGTCACTTCGACGTGGCCCTGCGAGCGGAGCGGCTGTATCCGATGACCGACCCCTGTGACCTCCCGGCAGTCGATGCGCGCCGCCTGATCGGCACGAAGCGCCTTTCGCCGGTGGAACTGGTGGAGAGCTGCATTGGGCGCGTGGACGCGGTGGACCACGCCGTCAATGCGATTGTGGCGCGCGACTTCGACCGGGCGCGGGCGGCGGCGCGGGCGGCGGAGCAGGCGGTGATGCGCGGCGATCCGCTCGGCAAGCTGCACGGCCTGCCGTTCGGGGTGAAGGATCTGGAGGAAACCGCCGGCCTCCGCACCACCTTCGGCAGCCCGCTGTTCCGCGACCACGTGCCGGCCGAGGACGAGCGCAGCGTCGCCAGCCTGCGCGCCGCCGGCGGCATCCTGCTCGGCAAGACCAACACGCCGGAGTTCGGCGCCGGCGCCAATACGCGCAACGCCGTCTATGGCGCCACCGGCAACCCGTTCGATCCCACGCGCTCCTGCGCCGGCTCCTCCGGCGGCTCGGCGGTGGCACTGGCGACCGGGATGGTGCCGCTCGCCACCGGCAGCGACCTCGGCGGCAGCCTGCGCAATCCGGCGGCGTTCTGCGGCATCGTCGGCTTCCGCCCGTCGCCCGGCGTGGTGCCGAGCGAGCGGCACGGCATGGGCTGGTCGCCGCTGTCGGTGAACGGGCCGATGGCGCGCAACGTCGCCGATCTCGCGCTGATGCTGTCGGCGATGGCCTCCGACGACGCGCGCGATCCGCTGGCGCCGCGGCAGGTGGACACGTACTTCCCGCTGCGCGCGGTCGATCCGTCGGCGCTGCGCGTCGCCTTCACGCCGGATTTCGGCTTCGCGCCGGTCGAGCGTGGCGTGCGCGACACGTTCGCCGCGGTGACGGCGACGCTGCGCCCGCTGTTCGCTGCAAGCGCCGACGCCACGCCCGACTGCACCGGCGCGGACACGGCGTTCGCGGTGCTGCGGGCGGTCGGTGCGCTGGCCGCGCATGCCGAGAAGGTGCGCAGCCATCCCGACCTGGTCGGCCCCAACGTCCACGCCAACGTCGCCGAGGGGCTGCGCTACTCGGCCGCCGACGTGGCGCAGGCGGAACTGGCGCACACGGCGCTGTACCGGCGCTGGCAGCAATTCTTCAAGCAGGTTGATTTAATTATCACCCCGGCGATCACCATCACGCCGCGCCCGTGGCGGGAGTTGTTCCCGGCCGAGATCGACGGCGTGCCGACGCGCAGCTACTACCATTGGCTCGCGCTCGCCTATGCGGTGACGCTGGCGGGGCATCCGGCGGTGTGCATCCCGGCGGGGCTGGATGCGGCCGGGATGCCGTTCGGGCTGCAGATCGTGGGACCGCGCGGCGGTGACGCCTTCGTGCTGGCGGCGGCGGCGGCGCTGCAGGCGGTGCTGCCGCAGCGGCCGGTGCCGGAGCTGGCGCAACTGCGCGCCGCCCAGCCCATCCGACTGATGGAGGGGTTCCTCGGCTTCGGCTGAGGTGTTAGGCAGCCGCGGAATCACCCGGGGAGTTCCGCCATGAGCGCCATCGCCGACATCGTCGCCCGCGAAATCCTCGACAGCCGCGGCAATCCGACCATCGAAGTGGACGTGGTGCTGGACAGCGGCGCCATCGGCCGCGCCGCCGTCCCCTCCGGCGCTTCCACCGGCGCCCACGAGGCGGTGGAGCTGCGCGACGGCGACGCCTCGCGCTACGGCGGCAAGGGCGTGCGGCAGGCGGTCGCCAACGCCGAGGGGCCGATCCTGAACGCGATCGCCGGCATGGACCCGACCGAGCAGGTGCGCATCGACGAGACCATGATCGACCTCGACGGCACGCCGAACAAGGGCAAGCTCGGCGCCAACGCCATCCTGGCGGTCTCGCTCGCGGTCGCCCGCGCGGCGGCGGCGGAGCTGGGCGTGCCGCTGTATCGCCATGTCGGCGGCGTGTTCGCGCGCACCCTGCCGGTGCCGATGATGAACATCGTCAACGGCGGCAAGCACGCCGACAATCCGATCGACATCCAGGAATTCATGATCCAGCCGCTCGGCGCCGAAAGCGTCGCCGACGCGGTGCGCATGGGCGCGGAAGTATTCGCGACGCTGAAGAAGGCGCTGCACGACGCCAACCTCAATACCAATGTCGGCGACGAGGGCGGCTTCGCGCCCAACCTGAAATCCGCCGACGAGGCGCTGGGCTTCATCATGCGCGCGATCGAGAAGGCCGGCTACCGGCCCGGCGAGGACATCGCACTCGCGCTCGATCCGGCGTCCAGCGAGTTCTACAAAGACGGCAAGTACCATCTGGAGGGCGAGGGCAAGGTTCTCGATTCCGCCAGCATGGTCGAATACTACGCCGACCTTGCCGCGCGCTATCCGATCGTGTCGATCGAGGACGGGCTGGCCGAGGACGACTGGGACGGCTGGCGGCTGCTGACGGCGCGGCTCGGCGACAAGCTGCAGCTGGTCGGCGACGACCTGTTCGTCACCAACACCGAACGCCTCGGCCGCGGCATCGAGCAGGGCTGCGCCAACGCCATCCTGATCAAGGTGAACCAGATCGGCACGCTGACGGAGACGCTGGAGGCGGTGGAGATGGCGCACCGCGCCGGGTTCCGCGCGGTGATCAGCCATCGCTCCGGCGAGACCGAGGACGCCACCATCGCCGACCTCGCCGTCGCCACCAATTGCGGGCAGATCAAGACCGGCAGCCTCGCCCGCAGCGAGCGCACCGCCAAGTACAACCAGCTGATCCGCATCGAGCTGGAGCTTGGCCCGGCGGCGCGGTTCGCCGGGCGCAACGTGCTGCGCCGCTGATCGCTACGGCCAGCCGAAGCTGAACGAGACCCCCGGCGGTGGCGCGTAATAGGCCGGCGGCGGCGGCGCGTAGTAGGCCGCCGGGGGCGGCGCATAGACCCAGGGCTGATAGGCGCCCGGCGCGTCCCAGCCGCCGCGCCAGTCGCCGCCGTGCCAATCGCCGCCGTGCCAGTCGCCGCGCCCATGCCAGCCGCCGCCGCCATGCCAGTCGCCGCCGTGGCCGTGCCAGTCGGCCGCCGCCGGGGCGGCCCCGGCGGCGGCCAGGGCCAGCGCCGCGGCGCCGGACAGGATCAGTGTGCGAGCCAACATCGTCGTCACTCCTCATCTTCGGTCGCGGGGACCGTGGCGGTCATTCAAGGTAGGGATGGTGGCGAAAGCTCGGCAAGGGTTTGCCTCTGCCGGCGCGACCGGAAATGTGATTGACTGGCGCCGCGGCGACGGTGGAGCGGGCGGCATGCAGGTCGGGCGGATGGTGCGGCGCAAGGCGCGGGCGGTGGCGGCGCCGGCGGTGTTCCTGCTGCTGGTCGCGTATTTCCTGTGGAACGCCACCCAGGGCGCGCACGGCCTGCGCGCCTACGCGGACCGCCAGCAGGATCTGGTGGCGGCGCAGGCCGGGCTGGAGCGCGCGAAGACGGAACTCGCCACCTGGCAGCGGCGCGTGGACGGGCTGCGCACCCGCATCGACGGCGACGCGCTGGACGAGCGGGCGCGGGCGATGCTGAACCTGTCCGACCCGCAGGACGTGATCGTGCCGTACGGCAAGGGCCAGCGGCTGTTCTGAGGCTGGCAACGACGCTGCGATTTTCCGCGCAATCCGGCAAGAAAGCGTCCGTGGCCGCGGCGCCGCGGCAATCGGCCGCGCCCGGCGCCGGTGGGCGTGACCGGATGCCAAGCAGT
>JAJZVE010000147.1 GCA_021845835.1 Pseudomonadota bacterium
GCTGATCTGGGCCGCCTTTGCCTTCCGCAGCAATGTGATGGGGGCCTGGCCGCCGAGCGAGCGGCTGTTCGCGCTGCTCGGGCTGCGCTGAGGCGGCGCGTCCGGCTAGGCAGCCGCCACGGGGGCCTGGGCGGCAAGCTGCGCGACGGCGCGGCGCGGCAGCGGGTCCAGCCCGGCGCCGCCGGCCTGCACATGCGCGACGATGGTGGCGCGCATGTGCGGCGTCCAGAACTTGCGCAGATGCTCGGCAATCTGCGGCACCGCGCGTTCCTCGCCCTGGGCGGCGAAGAATTTGCCGATCTGGTTGGCCATATGGATCAGCTTGTCGTCATGCGACATCCGCGTCCGCCTCCGCCATGATCCGCTGCCCGCCGCAGAAGACCTCGAACCCGTCGCGGCGCGCGACGGCCGCGAGCGTCATGCCCGCCGCTTCGGCCAGCCGCACCGCGTGCGCGGTCGGCGCCGAGACCGCGATCAGCACCGGCGCACCGATGGCGGCGGCCTTCTGCACCATCTCGATCGAGACGCGGCTGCTGAGCAGCACCATCCCGCCCGCCGCGTCGCGCCCCGCCCGCGCCAGCGCGCCCGCCAGCTTGTCGAGCGCGTTGTGCCGGCCGACATCCTCGCGCAGCGCCACGATGCCGTCGTCGGGGTGCCAGAATGCGGCGCCATGCACGGCATGCGTCGCGGCGTTCAGCGCCTGCAACGGCTCCATGTCGCGCAGCGCGCGCGCGATGTCGGCCGCCGTCACGCTGCCGCCAGGCGGCACCGCGCGCGGCGGGCGTGCCGCTTCGGCGAGGCTGTCGATGCCGCACAGGCCGCAGCCGGTCGGCCCGGCCAGGCGCCGCCGCCGCCTGGTCAGGGCGTCGAGGCGCGGCGCGGCAAGCTCCATGCGCAACTCGATGCCCTGCGCGTGCTCCAGCACGTCCAGCGCGGCGATCTCGCCCGCGTTCGCGATGATGCCTTCGGTGAGCGCGAAGCCGGTGGCGAAATCCTCCAGGTCGGCGGGCGTGCCCATCATCACCGCGTAGGTTTCGCGGTTGAAGGTGAGCGCGAGCGGCGTTTCCTCCGGGATGTCGCGCGCCGCCGCGGCCACGCGCGCGCCGTGGCGCCAGACGGCGGGGATGGTGCGGCGCTGCGGGGGGATGGTCAATCCGCCGCGTCCGCCTGGATGCGCCGGCTCGCGTGCGCATGCTCCTCGTAGCGCGTCTGCCATTCGGTCGGGCCGTTGGACGGCGTGACCTGCACCGCCGTCACCTTGTATTCCGGACAGTTGGTGGCCCAGTCGGAGAAGTCGGTCGTCACCACGTTGGCCTGCGTCATCGGGTGATGGAACGTGGTGTACACCACGCCCGGCGCGACGCGATCGCTGACCAGCGCGCGCAGCGTCGTCTCTCCGGCGCGGCTGGCCAGCCGCACCCAGTCGCCGCTGCGCACGCCGCGCGCCTCCGCGTCGGCGGGATGGATCTCCAGCCGGTCCTCCTCGTGCCACAGCACGTTGGCGGTGCGCCGGGTCTGCGCGCCGACGTTGTATTGCGACAGGACGCGGCCGGTGGTCAGCAGCAGCGGGAATTTCCGCGTGCTGCGCTCGTCGGTCGGCTGGTACTCGGTCAGCATGAACCGCCCGCTGCCGCGCACGAAGTGTTCCATGTGCATGATCGGCGTGCCGTCCGGCGCCGCCGCGTTGCACGGCCACTGCACCGAGCCGGCTTCGTCCAGCTTCGCATAGGACACGCCGGCGAAGGTCGGCGTCAGCCGCGCGATCTCGTCCATGATTTCGGAGGGATCGCGATAGCTCATCTCCAATCCCATCGCGCGTGCGATCGCGACCGTGACTTCCCAGTCGGCCATGCCGGCGCGCGGCGCCATGACGCGGCGGATGCGCTGGATGCGGCGTTCCGCATTGGTGAACGTCCCGTCGCGTTCCAGGAAGGTCGAGCCGGGCAGGAACACGTGCGCGTAATTCGCCGTCTCGTTCAGGAACAGATCCTGCACGACCACGCACTCCATCGCCGCAAGCCCGGCGGCGACGTGGTGCGTGTCGGGATCGGATTGCAGGATGTCCTCGCCCTGCACGTACAACCCCTTGAACCGCCCGCCCACCGCCTCGTCGAGCATGTTGGGGATGCGCAATCCCGGCTCGCGATCGAGCGGCCGGCCCCAGGCCGCTTCGAAGGTGGCGCGCACGGCATCGCCGCTGATATGGCGGTAGCCGGTCAGCTCGTGCGGGAAGCTGCCCATGTCGCAGGATCCCTGCACGTTGTTCTGGCCGCGCAGCGGGTTCACGCCGACGCCCGGCCGGCCGATATTGCCGGTCGCCATCGCCAGATTGGCGATCGCCATCACCGTCGTGGTGCCCTGGCTGTGCTCGGTCACGCCCAGCCCGTAATAGATCGCGGCATTGCCGCCGGTGGCATACAGCCGCGCCGCCGCGACGATGGTCTGCGCCGGCACGCCGCAGGCCTTTGCCACTTCCGCCGGGCTGTTGCGCGATTCGGCGACGAAGGCGGCCCATTCGCTGAAGGCGGCGGGATCGCAGCGCTCGCGCACGAACGCTTCGTCCAGCAGCCCCTCGGTGACGATGACATGTGCCATCGCGTTCAGCACCGCGACATTGGTGCCCGGCTGCAACGCCAGGTGGTGCTGCGCGGCGATGTGCGGCGAGCGCACCAGGTCGATGCGGCGCGGATCGACCACGATCAGTTGTGCGCCCGCGCGCAGCCGCTGCTTCATGCGCGCGGCGAACACCGGATGCGCGTCGGTCGGATTGGCGCCGACGACCATGATGACGTCGGCCTGCCCGACCGAGTCGAAATCCTGCGTGCCGGCCGAGGTGCCGTAGGTCGCGTTCAGGCCGTAGCCGGTCGGCGAGTGGCAGACGCGCGCACAGGTATCGACATTGTTGTTGCCGAAGCCGGCGCGCACCAGCTTCTGCACCAGATAGGTTTCCTCGTTGGTGCAGCGCGAGGAGGTGATGCCGCCGATGGCGTCGCGGCCGTACTGCGCCTGGATGCGCCTGAATTCGCTGGCAATGCGCGCGATCGCCTCGTCCCACGTCGCCTCGCGCCACGGGTCGGTGGTCCGTTCGCGCAGCATCGGCCTGAGGATGCGCTCCCTGTGCATCGCGTAGCCCCAGGCGAAGCGGCCCTTGACGCAGCTATGGCCGTGATTGGCCTTGCCGTCCTTCCACGGCACCATGCGCACCACGTCCTCGCCGCGCATCTCCGCCTTGAACGAGCAGCCGACGCCGCAATAGGCGCAGGTGGTGACGACGGAGTGCTCGGGCAGCCCGGCCTCGATCACCGATTTCTCGACCAGCGCCGACGTGGGACAGGCCTGCACGCAGGCGCCGCAGGAGACGCATTCGGATTGCAGGAAGCCTTCGTCCATGCCGGCGACCATGCGCGAATCGAAGCCGCGGCCCGCGATCGTCAGCGCAAACGTGCCCTGGATTTCGTCGCAGGCGCGCACGCAGCGCGAGCAGACGATGCAGCGGGCGGGATCGAAGGTGAAATACGGGTTGCTCTCGTCCTTCGGCGCGGCGAGATGCGTGACCACCTGCCCGGGATAGCGGATCTCGCGCAGGCCGACCGCCGCCGCCACCTGGAACAGTTCGTTGTCCTGCTGCTTGGCATCGGACAGCCAGTCGCGCGGATAGTCGGAGGCATACAGCTCCATCACGCCGCGGCGAATCTGCCGCAGGCGCGGCGTCTGCGTGCGCACCGCCATGCCGGCGGCGACCGGCGTGGTGCAACTGGCCGGCGTGCCGGGGCGGCCCTCGATCTCGACCAGGCAGACGCGGCAGGAACCGAAGGCATCCAGGCTGTCCGTCGCGCAGAGTTTCGGGATCTGCGTGCCCGCCATCATCGCCGCGCGCATGATCGACGTGCCCGCCGGCACCGTCACCTGCGCGCCGTCGATGCTCAGCGTCACGTCGGCGGCGCTGTCCGCCGCCGGCGTGCCGTAGTCGATCTCCGCGATCAGGGCCATCTGTCCGCTCCTCACTCGGCCGCCAGCGGCAGCGACGGGCCGGCGAAATCCTCGGGGAAGTGGGTCAGCGCGCTCATCACCGGATACGGCGCGAAGCCGCCCAGCGCGCACAGCGAGCCGAACTTCATCGTGTTGCACAGGTCGGCGAGCAGCGCGCGGTGGGCGGCGACGTTCTCGCCGCGCATGATGCGCCCGATCACCTCGACGCCGCGCGTCGAGCCGATGCGGCAGGGCGTGCATTTGCCGCAGGATTCCAGCGCGCAGAATGCCATCGCGAAGCGCGCCTGTTCGGCCATATCGACGGTGTCGTCGAACACCACGATGCCGCCGTGGCCGATCAGGCCGTCGCGGGCGGCGAAGGCTTCGTAGTCGAACGGCGTGTCGAACAGCGCGCGCGGGAAATAGGCGCCGAGCGGGCCGCCGACCTGCACCGCGCGCACCGGCCGGCCGCTCGCGGTGCCGCCGCCGATCTCGTCCACCAGTTCGCCGAGCGTGACGCCGAAGCCGGCCTCGAACAAGCCGCCGTGCTTCACGTTGCCGGCAAGCTGGACCGGCATGGTGCCGCGCGAGCGGCCGAAGCCGAGATCGCGGTAGCGCGCCGCACCTTCGGCAAGGATGACCGGCACGGTGGCGAGCGAGATCACGTTGTTGATGACGGTCGGCCGGCCGAACAGGCCGCGATGCGCCGGCAGCGGCGGTTTCGCGCGCACCTGGCCGCGCTTGCCTTCGATGCTGTCGAGCAGCGCGGTTTCCTCGCCGCACACATAGGCGCCGGCGCCGACCCGCAGCTCGATGTCGAAGGCGAAGCCGCCGTCGGCGACGTTGGCGCCGAGATAGCCGGCGGCGCGGGCGATCTGCAGCGCATCCCGCAACGCCGCGATGGCGTGCGGGTATTCCGAGCGGACATAGATGTAGCCCCGGGTCGCGCCAACCGCGAAGCCGGCGATCACCATGCCCTCGATGAGCACGAACGGATCGCCCTCCATGATCATGCGGTCGGAGAACGTGCCGCTGTCGCCTTCGTCGGCGTTGCAGACGACGTATTTCTGCTCCGCTTCGGTCGCGGCGACGGTGCGCCACTTGATGCCGGTGGGGAAGCCGGCGCCGCCGCGCCCGCGCAGGCCCGACTGCACCACGTCCTCGATCGCCGCCGCCGGGCCAAGCGCGACCGCGCGCGCGAGGCCGGCCCAGCCGCCATGCGCGCGGTAATCGTCGAGGCAGCGCGGATCGACGATGCCGCAGCGGGCGAAGGTCAGGCGGGTCTGGCGCCTGAGGAAGGGAATTTCTTCCGGCGCGCCGAGCCGCAGCGCATGGGCGCCGCCCTGCAGCAGCCCGGCGGCGAGCAGCGCGGGGATGTCCTCGGCCGAGACCGGGCCGTAGCCGACGCGCCCCTGCGGCGTCGCCACCTCGATCAGCGGCTCCAGCCAGAACAGGCCGCGCGAGCCGGTGCGGACGATCTGCACCGCCGGCGCGTGCCGCAGCAGCGCCGCCGCCACCGCGTCGGCGCCGACCGCGACGGCGGCGGCATCGCCGGGAACGAACACGCGCGCGGTCATGCCAGTTTCTCCACCAGCGCCGCGGCCCGCGCCGCGGTGAGCCGGCCGAGCACCTGCCCGTCCAGCATCGCCGATGGCGCGGTCGCGCACAGGCCGAGGCAGTACACCGCTTCCAGCGTCACCCGCCCGTCCGGCGTCGTTTCGCCAAGCCGGATGCCGAGCCGTTGCTGCATCTCGGCCGCCAGTCCGCGGCAACCCATCGACTGGCACGCTTCCGCCTGGCACAGCTTCAGCACGTGCCGGCCGGGCGGGGCGCGGCGGAAATCGTGGTAGAAGCTCACCACGCCATGCACCTCGGCGCGGCTCAGGTTGAGCGCCTCGGCGAGCGGACGGATGGCCTGCCCGGGGATGCAGCCGAACACCTCCTGCAGCGCGTGCAGCAGCGGCAGCAGGCTGCCCTGGCCGTCCGTGAAGCGGGCGATCACCTCGGCCGCGCGCTCGGCGCTCCAGGGTTCGGGTGCGTGCATGTTTCCTCCGGGCATTTCAGGCAGATGCGCCCGCGATGGCAGAGGATCAACCCAGGCGCGTCGATGACGCGATAGCGGTTCCCGATCAGCCCAGCGCCGCCGCCTGTCGCCGTGCCGCCGTCAGCAGCGCCGCCGACAGCACCGGCAGCGGCTCGCGATGCGGCACCACCAGGCCGACCGTGTTGGCCACTTCCGGCTCCTCCAGCGGCAGCGCGTCCACGCCGGGCGCCAGCGCCAGCGTCTCCATCCATTGCACCGGCAGGATGCTCGCCCATTCGCCGGTGCGCAGGTGCGACAGCAGCGCCACCATCGAATCCGACTCCACCGACACCGCCGGCGCCGCGCCGGCGTCGCGCAGCACGCGATCGATGATGCGCCGGTTCTGCATGTCCGGCGTCAGCAGCGCCAGCCGCAGCCCGGCCAGCTCCGCCCAGCGCACCGAACGGCGGCCGGCGAACGGGCCGCCGGCACGGCAGATCAGCCGGAACCGCTCGCGGTAAAGCGGCACCGCGATGACGCGCCCGAGCGGCTCGTTGTCGATGTAGGTGACGCCGGCGTCGGCCTCCAGGTTCTCCAGCAGCGACAGCACCTCGTCGGAGGTGCGCGACAGGATCGCCAGCCGTACCTGCGGATGCTGCAGCGCGAACGGCGCGGTCAGCGCGGTCAGCATCGGCATCGCGGTCGGGATCGCGGCCAGGCGCAACTGGCCCGACAGCGCCGAGCGCAGCGCGGCCACCTCCTGGCGCATGGCGCGCGTGTCGCCGACGATGCGGCGCGCCCATTCCAGCGTGCGCTCGCCGGCCTGGGTGAAGCCGCGGAAGCGGCTGCCGCGCTCGACCAGCAGCACGCCGAGGCTTTCCTCCAGCTGCTTGATGCCGGCCGAGAGCGTCGGCTGCGTGGTGCCGCAGGCGGCGGCGGCGCGGCCGAAATGCCGCGCCTCGGCCAGCGCCAGCAGGTACTCGAGCTTGTCGATCACGGCTGCGTCCTACGCGCGCGCGGGCCTGGGCACAACATGCTACCGTCGGTTGGCCTGACCTGACGGGCAGAGGGAGCGACGTCGCATGAACATCTATTCCGGGCCGGTGTTCGACATGGCCCGCACGCAGTTCCATCGCATCGCCGACTATCTGGCGATTCCCACCGACGAGCGCGACCGGCTGCTGTATCCCAAGCGCGCCATCGCCGTGTCCTGCCCGGTGCATCGCGACGACGGGCGGCTGACCGTGTTCCAGGGGTTCCGCGTGCAGCATCATCTGACGCTCGGCCCCACCAAGGGCGGCACGCGCTTCGCCCCCTCGGTCGATATCGGCGAAGTGGCGGCGCTGGCGGTGTGGATGAGCTGGAAATGCGCGCTGGCCGGCCTGCCCTATGGCGGCGCCAAGGGCGGCGTGACCGTCGATCCCTATGCCCTGTCGCTGCGCGAGCTGGAGGGGCTGTCGCGCCGCTACATGCAGGAAATGATCCCCTTCGTCGGCCCGCACACCGACGTGATGGCGCCCGACATGGGCACCAACGAACAGGTGATGGCGTGGTTCATGGACACCTATTCCATGTACCAGGGCCGCACCGTGACCGAGATCGTCACCGGCAAGCCGGTCGCGACCGGCGGCACGCTGGGCCGGCGCGAGGCGACGGGGCGCGGCGTCGCCTATCTGATCGACCGGGCGATGGAGCGCATCGGCGCGCCGGTGACGGGGGCGACGGCGATCGTGCAGGGGTTCGGCAATGTCGGCTCGATCACGGCGGCCACGCTCGCGTCGCGGGGCGTGAAGGTGATCGGCGTGTCCGACCACACGGCCTGCTATTTCGATGCGCGCGGCCTGGACGTGGCGGCGCTGCTGCGCCACGTCGCGGCCGCCGGCAAGCTCGCCGGCTTCTCCAACGAGATGTCCTTCGACCCGGCGCAGCTGCTGACGCAGCCGTGCGACATCCTGGTGCCGGCGGCGGTGGAACGGGTGATCGACGCGGCGATGGCGGCGCGGCTGCGCTGCCGCGTGCTGGCCGAGGCGGCGAACGGCCCGACCACGCCGGATGCCGACGAGGTGCTGGACCAGCGGCGCGACATTTTTGTCATCCCCGACATCCTGTGCAACGCCGGCGGCGTGATCGTCAGCTATTTCGAATGGGTGCAGGACCTGCAGCAGTTTTTCTGGGACGAGGCGGAGGTGAACGACCGCCTGTATCGCGTGCTGCAGCGCGCCTTCGTGCAGGTGCTGGAGCGCGCGGCGCGCGACGGCGTCTCGCACCGCACCGCGGCGATGGCGATCGGGGTGACCAAGGTGCGCGACGCCAAGGCGGCGCGCGGGCTGTTTCCGTAGGCCCTGGTAGCTAAAACTGACACCTGGTACTCGGACGGCCTTAGCTGGTCACGGCCCATGTCGGACCTATGGTATCGGGGTCCACTTTGTAAATTCGGGGGATCGCTTTGATACGTGATCTCGATGACCCAGCCTTCGTCGAGCGGATTCGGGCAAGCTTCGCCAGACAAGGGCTCATGGGCACCTTGGGGGCGTCACTGGTCAGCATCGCTCCCGGCCTTGTTGAGATCGCGATCAGCCCCGCTCCGGGAATTTCCCAGCAGCACGGTTTTGTCCATGCTGGCGCGGTCAGCGCCATAGCCGACACAGCAGCAGGGTACGCGGCTCTCAGCCTAATGCCGCTGGACAGGGGGGTGCTGACGACCGAATTCAAGATCAATCTTGTTGCACCCGCCGTTGGCGATCGCATCCTTGCTCGTGGAAAGGTGGTGAAAGCGGGCCGGACCCTCACGCTCGCTCAGACAGAAGTGTTCGCCATCAACGGCGGAACCGAGAAACTCGTTGCACTCCTGACCGCTACCCTCATGGCAATCGAAGGGCGCGAAGCCGTGACTGACTGACGCCGTCTCCGGCGCCTTCGCGCGGGTACCAGGCGTCAGGTTTTGGCTACTGGTCCGCATAGTTCCGCACGAAGCGTTGCAGCCGGTCCATCGCCTCGTGCAGCATCTCGGGGCTCTTGGCGTAGCAGATGCGCACCAGCCGCTCGGCGCCGC
>JAJZVE010000148.1 GCA_021845835.1 Pseudomonadota bacterium
ACGCGCTGGCAGGTGCAGCAGCCGCAACGTGTTGGCGACATGGCTGCGCGACTTGCCGACCGCTTCGCCCAGCGCTTCCTGCGACAGCGCGAACTCATCCAGCAGGCGCCGATATCCCTCGGCCTCTTCGATCGGATTCAGATCCTGCCGCTGAAGATTTTCCACGAGCGCGGCGGCCATCGCTTCGGCGTCGGCGAGCGGTCGGACAAGCACGGGGACTTCGTGCAGCCCGGCGGCCTGGGCTGCCCGCCAGCGGCGTTCGCCGGCGACGATCTGGAAACGGCCAGGTACATCCGGGTGGGGCCGGGCCAGCAGCGGCTGCAGAATGCCGCGGGACCGGATGGAGGAGACCAGTCCTTCCAGAGAGGCGGGATCGACGGGCCGGCGGGGCTGGTACGGACCCGGCTCCAGCGCCTCGATCGCAACAGTCCGCGCCCCCGCTGCGTCGCTGGGAGACGCCGCAGCGTCTCCCAGCAGGGCCGCGAGGCCGCGGCCGAGGCGCGGAGGGTCCTTGGCACTCATGCGGGCGGCGTTGCCGGGATCGGCGCCACGCGGCGCTCCCGGCGCAACATCTCGTTTGCCAGGCTGACATAAGCCTGTGCGCCGGCCGAGCGATAGTCGTACAGGAGCACGGGCTTGCCGTGGCTCGGGGCCTCCGAAACGCGAACGTTGCGGGGGATCACCGTGTCATAGACCTGGTCGCCAAAAAAGCCGCGCGCGTCGGCGGCGACGAGATCGGAGAGGTTGTTGCGGCGGTCATACATGGTCAGCACGATTCCCTGCAGCGCCAACTGCGGGTTGAGGCGGCGTCGCACAAGGTCCACGGTATGCAGCAACTGGCTGATGCCCTCGAGCGCGAAATACTCGCACTGCAGCGGCACGAGGACGGAATCTGCGGCGGTCAGCCCGTTCAGCGTGAGCAGCCCGAGACTGGGGGGGCAGTCGATCAGGACGAAGTCGGGGGGAACCACGCCGGGGTCGCGTCGCCGCAGGGCATCCCGCAGCCGGAACTCGCGCTGTGCTTCGCCGACCAGTTCGACTTCGGCGCCGGCGAGGTCGGGGTCGGACGGCACGATGGAGAGGTCCGGGACAAACGTGGGCCGCTGGACGTCGGCCAGACGGGCGGGCTCGGTAAGCAGGCGATAGGTTCCGTTCCGCCGCTCGGCGCGGCTGAGGCCGAGGCCGGTGGAGGCGTTGCCCTGCGGGTCGAGGTCGATCAGCAGGACGCGCTGGCGGGTGGCGGCGAGGGCGGTGGCGAGGTTGATCGCGGTGGTCGTCTTGCCGACGCCGCCCTTCTGGTTCGCTATCGCGACAATGCGCGGCTCATCCGGTCGGTTGGACACGGCGGATCTCACAAAGGCGCAGGAGTGTGGCCGTGGGACTGGTCCGGCTGGGGAAGCGTTCCACCCGCATGTGCCATTCGCGGTGGGCTGCCGTCAATTCGTCCATGGCGGATCGGCCCTTGGGGAACAGACAGATGCCGCCCGGTGCCAGCAAGGGGACCGCGAGTTCCAGCAGCCGCGGCAGCGGTGCGATGCCGCGCGCCGTGACGACAGGTGCGGGAGAAATGCTCAGGGACTCGGCGCGGCAAGCATGCACCACGGCATCGGTCCCGGTGACGCGCACCGCTTCGCGCAGGAATGCGGCCTTGCGGGCATCCGACTCGACGAGATGGACGCGCCAGCCGGCGACGACGGCGAGCACCAGTCCCGGAAACCCGGCCCCCGACCCAAGATCAATGAACGCGCCGGGCTTCTCCGGGAGCAGCGGCGCCAGTTGCGCAGAGTCGAGAACGTGCCGGTGCCATACTGACCCTTCGTCGGCGCCTGCGATCAGGTTGATGCGCCGATTCCATTGAAGGAGCAGCGCCAGGAATGCATCCAGCCGCCGGGCAATCTCTGGATCGAACGATTCGCGAGGTGCGTGTTTCACGTGAAACATCGGGCCGGCCGTTGCCGACGCAGATATGCGCCCAGCGCGGCCAGCGCGGCCGGGGTCATTCCCTCCAGGCGACTGGCAGCGCCGAGCGTGGCGGGGCGCACGGTGGCCAGGCGCATGCGGACCTCTGCCGAAAGTCCGCCCACCTCGGCATAATCGATCCCGGGATCCAGGACGGCACCTTCCAGGCGGCGAAACGCATGAATGTCCGCTTCCTGCCGCTGCAGGTAGCCGGCGTAGCGCGCATCGGCACGCAGCAGCGCCAGGACCCGCGGGCTGACGCCGTTGACCCAGGGAAACATCGCGCCGAGTTCCGTCCCGCTCAACTCTGCCAGTCCGAGCAACTGCAACAGGCTGCGGCCCTGCCCGTCAGCGACCTGCAGGCCTGCCCGTAGCAAGTCTGCCGGGGAGGCAGTCTGCTGGCCCGCCCGCAAGCGCACGTCGGCCAGCTCCCGCTGCAGCAACGCGAAGGATGCAGCACGTCCCGCTGCCACGCAGCCCCATTTCAACCCGATGCCGGTCAGTCGCAGGTCCGCATTGTCGGCGCGAAGCGAAAGCCGGTATTCCGCCCGCGACGTGAACATGCGGTAGGGTTCGGTGACGCCGCGCGTGACCAGATCGTCGACCAGCACGCCGATATAGCCGTCCGCGCGATCCAGCGTGACCAGATCCGCGCCGCCACAGCGGCGGGCAGCGTTGATGCCCGCCAGCAGGCCCTGGGCCGCAGCCTCCTCGTAGCCGGTGGTACCGTTGATTTGCCCGGCCAGAAACAGGCGGGGAAGGGCCCGAACTTCCAGCGCAGCCGAGAGCGCCCGCGGATCGACATAGTCGTACTCCACCGCGTAGCCCGGACGCGCGATCCGCGCCCGCTCCAGGCCGGGAATGGTCGCGACAAGGGCCGACTGCACATCCGACGGCAGGCTGGTGGAGATGCCGTTCGGGTACGTCAGCGGATCGTCCAGCCCTTCAGGCTCCAGAAAAATCTGGTGCCGCGTGCGTTCAGGGAAGCGCACGACCTTGTCCTCGATCGACGGGCAGTAGCGCGGTCCGCGCCCGGCAATCTGCCCGCCATAGACGGCCGACCGGTGCAGGTTGGCCCGGATCAGGGCGTGCGTCGCCTCCGTCGTGCCGGTGACGCCGCAGGCGACCTGCCGGGTCGTGATTGCCGCGGTGAGCGTGCTGAACGGCTCCGGCTCCGCATCGCCGCGATCTTCCTCCAGCGCGTCCCAATCGATGCTGGCGCGTTCCAGCCGCGGCGGGGTGCCCGTCTTAAGCCGCCCGAGCGGCAGGCCGAGGCGCTGCAACGCTTCTGCAAGTCCCACCGATGGCGCTTCGCCGGCACGGCCGGCGGGATGGCTCGTCGTTCCGACATGGATGCGGCCACGCAGGAACGTGCCGGCAGCCAGGACGGCCGCACCGCAGCGTATCCGCGTGCCGTCGCCCAGGATGACCGCTGCGATTGCGCCGTCCCGTCCCGGCTCAAGCGCCTCCGCGATCCCTTCCCGGATGATCAATCCCGCCTGCGCGGCCAGCAGCCCCTGGATCGCCCGGCGATACAGCGCCCGATCGGCCTGCGCGCGCGGTCCCCGCACCGCCGGTCCCTTGCTGCGGTTGAGCAGCTTGAAATGGATGCCGGCGGCATCCGCGGCCCGTCCCATCAGCCCGTCCAGGGCATCGATCTCCCGCACCAGATGGCCCTTGCCGATGCCGCCGATCGCGGGATTGCACGACATTTCTCCCAGCGTCGCGCGGCGATGGGTCAGCAGGACCGTGCGCGCGCCCATCCGGGCCGCGGCCGCCGCGGCCTCGCACCCCGCATGCCCGCCGCCGATCACCAGCACGTCGCACGACTCGACCACGCCGCTCTCCTCCGCTCACTTGCCGATACAGAACTGCGCGAACACCGAATCGAGGACGTCCTCGGCGCCGAATGCGCCGGTGATGCGTCCGACGCTCATCAGCGCGCTTCGCAAGTCCTCGCCGCGCAGTTCGGGAAGATCCGCCCCCCCTGCCCGCGCCAGTGCCGCCACGGCTTCGGTCAACGCCGCGCGATGGCGTGCCCGCGTCAGTGCCGGCGGTCCCGCAGCCCCGGTCAACTCGCCGGCAATCCGCTCCAGGTTATGCCGCAGTCCGTCCATGCCGAAGCCGGTCAGCGCACTGACCCGCAGATCGGCCTCGCACGCAGTGTCCCCCAGGTCAGCCTTGCTCGCCACCACCAGCCTGCGGGCAGCCATCCCGGCCGGGCACGCCGGCTCGCTGCCGTCCTGGACCACGATCTCCAGGTCAGCGGCCTGCGCGCGTGCCCGTGCGCGCCGCACGCCCTCGGCCTCGATCGCATCGGCGGTTTCGCGCAGCCCCGCGGTATCGAGCAACGTGACCGGTGCCCCGCCCAGCACCACGCGCACTTCAAGGACGTCGCGCGTCGTGCCCGGCTGCGGCGAAACAATGGCCGCTTCGCGCCCGGCGAGCGCATTGATCAGCGTGGACTTGCCCACGTTGGGCGCGCCGACCACGGCAAAGACGAGCCCGTCGCGCAGCCGTTCGCCTCGCCGGTCGTCGGCAAGATGCCGCGCGATCTCCTCCCGCAGGGCCGCGATCTCCGCCAGCATCGCAGACTCGGTATCCGCTGGCAGGTGCTCATCGGGAAAATCGATCAGTGCCTCCTGCTGCGCCAGCAGCCGCAGCAGCCGTTCCGACCAGCGGGAATACACACGGCCAAGCGTCCCGCCGAGCTGCTGCAGCGCCTGACGACGCTGCGCCGACGTCTCCGCCGCAACCAGGTCCGCCACAGCCTCCGCCTGCACCAGGTCCATGCGCCCATGCAGGAACGCGCGGCGTGTGAACTCGCCCGGCTCGGCTGGACGCGCGCCCAGGCCGACAAGCCGCTCGCCCATGCCGTCCACGACCGCCGGGCCGCCATGCAGGTGCAGCTCGGCACAATCCTCCCCACTGTAACTGCGTGGCCCGGGAAACCACAGGACCAGCGCCTGATCCAGCACGTCCCCCTCTGCATCCCGCAGCGTCCGCAGCACCGCGCGGCGCGGCGCCGGCAGACGGCCGGCCAGACGCGCGATCAGTCCGGATGTCTGCGGCCCGCTGATCCGCACCACGGCCACCGCAGCGCGCCCGGCACCGGAGGCAACGGCAAAGATCGTGTCCGCGTCCGCCATCACGCGCCCGGCGATTGCACAGGCAGCAGCAATTCCGTAACCCGCCCGTCACGCGCAATGTGTTGCTCCAGCACGGCATCGACGTCGGCCGGCGAGCCGACACGATACCACACGCCCTCGGGGTAGACGACGACGCACGGGCCGAGTTCGCAGCGATCCAGACACCCCGCGGCGTTCACGCGAACCCGATGCAGTCCCATCTCCTTCGCCCGCGCCTTCATGTAGTCGCGCAGCCGCTCCGATCCGCCGGCCGCGCAGGATCCGCGCGGGTGCCCGTCGGCACGGCGGTTGCAGCACACGAAGACGTGCGCGTCGAAGTGGAGAGGCGGATCGTCGGGCCGTCGCGGCATGGGTTTCTCCGTGCGCCGCCGCGCGACCGCAGGCCGTCGGGCGCCGTCGTGTTGTCGGAACTGTGCCGCCGGCCTCGCGCGCGGCGACGCGGCATCCTATCTGCGAAGCCGGACCGCGAGGCAAGGAGGACGGGCATGGCCGGAGCGGAGAACAGGCTGCGCCGGGAGACGTCGCCCTATCTCCTGCAGCACGCCGACAACCCGGTCGCCTGGCGTCCCTGGGGCGCTGCCGCGCTGGACGAGGCACGCGCGGCCGACCGGCCGATCCTGCTCTCGATCGGCTACGCCGCCTGCCACTGGTGTCACGTCATGGCCCACGAATCGTTCGAGGACCCCGACACCGCCGCGCTGATGAACGAACTCTATGTGTGCATCAAGGTGGACCGCGAGGAACGTCCCGACATCGATCATCTCTTCATGTCGGCCCTGCACGCGCTCGGCGAGCAGGGGGGGTGGCCGCTGACGATGTTCCTGACCCCCGCCGGCGACCCGTTCTGGGGCGGCACGTATTTCCCGCCGGAGCCGCGCTGGGGACGGCCGTCCTTCCGTCAGGTGCTGCGCGGCGTCGCCGAGGCCTACCGTGCGCGGCAGCAAGCCGTGCTGCAGAACGTCGGCGCGCTGCGCCAGACCCTCGCGCAACTGGCCGCCGACAGCCCCGGTGCGCTGCCCGGCCCGGCAATGCTGGACCGGGTCGCGGCGACGCTGCTGCAGGCCACCGATCCCGTGCATGGCGGCCTGCGCGGCGCGCCGAAATTCCCCAACCCGCCGATCTTCCGTTTCCTCTGGCAGGATGCGTTTCGCTCCGCCACGGCGGCCGGCGCCGAGGCCCTGCATCGCCTGCTCGGTCGTATGGCGAATGGCGGCATCTACGACCATCTCGGCGGCGGGTTCGCCCGCTACGCCACGGATGCCGAGTGGCTGGTGCCGCATTTCGAGAAGATGCTGTACGATAATGCCCAGATTCTCGATCTGCTGGCGCTGGCCCATGCCGCCGCCGCCGACCCGCTCTACGCCGCCCGCGCCGCGGAAACGGTGCTCTGGCTCGACCGCGACATGTCGGCCGCGCCGCGGTCCGGCCGCGCCGCCTTCGCCGCGTCCGAGGACGCCGACAGCGCGGGCGAGGAGGGCCGGTTCTACGTCTGGACGGAGGCCGAGATCGACGCCGCGCTCGGCGCCGACAGCGCCGCCTTCAAGGCCGCCTACGATGTCACCGCGAGCGGCAACTGGGAGGGCAGGACCATCCTCCATCGCGTCACGCCGCCGGGCGAGGCCGCCGCCGAGGCCGGCCTCGCCCGGTCGCGCGCGCGCCTGCTGGATCTGCGCGCGGCCCGGCCGCGTCCGGGGCGCGACGACAAGGTGCTGGCCGACTGGAACGGGCTGGCGATCGCCGCCCTCTGCCGCGCCGCCGCGGTGTTCGCCCGTCCCGCCTGGCTCGCCCGCGCCGCCGCCGCCTATGACTTCGTCCGCGGCGAGATGACGGACCCGGACGGGCGCATCCGGCACGCCTGGCGCCTCGGCCGCGCCACCGCCGCCGGGCTGCTCGACGACCAGGCCAGCATGGCGCGCGCCGCGCTGGCGCTGTTCGAGGCGACCGGCAAGGCGACCTATCTGGCCGACGCGATCCGCCTCGCCGATCTCGTCGAGCCGTGGTTCGGCGCGCCCGGCGCCGGCTATTTCATCACCGCGACCGATGCTGCCGACGTGCCGCTCGGCCCCGCGGCCCGCCCGCGCAGCGCTGCCGACAGCGCCACCCCATCTGGCAACGGTCTGATGGCGGAGGTGCTGGCGCGCCTGCATCACCTGACGGGCGCGCCGGCATGGCGGGCGCGGGCGGAGTCGTTGCTGCGCGCCTTCGGCGGCTACGGCGAGCGGCTGAGTGCCTGTCCGACCCTGCTCGCCGCGGCGGACCTGCTGGAGGAGGGGACGGTCGTGGTCGTGGCCGGCCCGGCCGGCCCGGCCGCCGGCGCGCTGTGCGCCGTCGCCCTGGCCGCGCCTGACCCGGCGATCTGCCTGCTCCGTGCCGACACCACGGATGCGCTGCCGTCTCTGCATCCGGCGCATGGCAAGCCGGCGCCGTCCGGCGGCGCTGCCGCCTATGTCTGCCGCGCCGGTGCCTGCGGCCTGCCGCTCACCGACCCTGCGGCGCTCGCCGCGGCATTGCGCGTGCGCCAGGCTGTGGCTTGACAGCGCCCGCGTCCGGGTCTGGCATCCGCGCCGTGCCGCAACTGTCCCTTCACACCCCGCTGGGCGACCTGACCGTGTCCGAGGCCGACGGGCGCATCGTCGCGCTCGACTGGGGCTGGGGCCGCGATCAGGCGCCCACCCCCCTGCTGCGCCGCGCGCGCGACCTGCTGGATGCGTATTTCGATGCCGCCGCCGTCGCCTTCGACCTGCCGCTGGCGCCGGCCGGCACGCCCTATCAGCGCCGGGTCTGGGACGCGCTGCGCGCCATCCCGCCCGGCGAGACCCGCACCTACGCCGCCATCGCCGCCATCGCCGGCGGCTCTGCCCGTTCGGTCGGCATGGCCAACGCGGCCAACCCGATCCCCATCCTGATCCCTTGCCACCGGGTCGTCGCCAGCACCGGCCTGGGCGGCTATTCGGGCGGCGACGGGCCCGCGACGAAGCGCGCCCTGCTTGACCTGGAGGCGAGCATCCTGGCCCGCCGGGCCGACCGCTGCCGTCTCGATCCTTCCCACCCCTCACCATGACGGAACACCCATGACGAAGGCCATCCGCATTCACGCCCACGGCGGTCCCGAGGTCATGCGCTGGGAGGACGTGCCGACACCCGAGCCGGGACCGGGCGAGGTGCTGGTGCGCCACGCGGCGATCGGGCTCAACTACATCGACGTCTATTTCCGCACCGGCCTCTACAAGTCGCAGCTGCCGGCGACCCTCGGCATGGAGGCCGCGGGCACCGTCGCGGCGGTGGGCGAAGGCGTGACCAGCCTCGCGGTCGGCGACCGCATCGCCTACGCCACCGGCCCGATCGGCGCCTATGCGGTGGAGCGCGTGATTGCCGCCGACCGGGTGGTCAAGCTGCCGGACGCGATCGACTTCAGGACCGCCGCGGCGATGATGCTGCAGGGCATGACCGCGCAATACCTGCTGCGCCGCACCTACCGCGTGCAGCCGGGCGAGACGATCCTGGTGCATGCCGCCGCCGGCGGCGTCGGCCTGATCCTGTGCCAGTGGGCCAGGCATCTCGGCGCCACCGTGATCGGCGTCGTCTCCACCGAGCAGAAGGCGGAACTGGCCCGCGCGCACGGCGCCACGCATGTCCTCGTCGGCCATGCCGATCTGCCGGCGGAGGTCAAGCGCATCACCGGCGGCGCCATGGTGCCGGTGGTCTATGACAGCATCGGCAAGGACACGTTCATGGCGAGCCTGGACTGCCTCGCCCCGCTCGGCATGATGGTCAGCTACGGCAACGCCTCCGGCCCCGTCGGCGCGATCGATGTCGGCCTGCTCGGCGCCAAGGGCAGCCTGTTCCTGACCCGCCCGAGCCTGGCCACCTACACCGCCAGGCGCCACGACCTGGAGACCGCC
>JAJZVE010000149.1 GCA_021845835.1 Pseudomonadota bacterium
CGCTTCGACCATCTGGCCGAGGCGCACGGGCGGGTGGCGCAGGCGGCGGTCGGCGGCTGAGGCGCAGGCCGGCGGCGGCGAAACGCCAGAGCGCGACGCACGCCGCCCGGCAGGTGCCGGGGCCGTGCGCCCGCTCCAGCGGTCGCGGGAGGCAGCCGGTGGTTCAGTGCGCGGCCCAGGCGCCGTTCTTGACCTCGCGCAGTTCCAGTTCGACGGGCAGCCTGGTCTGGCCGTTCGCGTCGAAGCTCGTGTGGCCCATCGCGCCGTCGTAGCTGGTGTCGCGGATCGCCTTCGCGATCGCCGCCTTGTCCTTCGTGCCGGCCTTGCTGATCGCCGCGATGATGATGTTCGCCGCGTCGAACGCATTCTTGGTGTACGGGCCGGCCGGCTCGGCGAAATTGGCGGCCTGGTAGTCCTTCATCATGCGGTCGAGCCTGGGATTGCCCTGCTCCCTGACGATGCCGCAGATGGTGCCGTCGGCGGACGCGCCGGCGATCTTGATGAACTCGGGATCGTAGAACCCGTCAACGCCGATCATGGGAACCTTGAGGCCGATCTCAAGCATCTGCCGCCGCACGAGGCCCGCCTCGGTCACGACGCCGCCGAAATAGAGCGCGTCCGGCTGCGCGGCCTTGATCTTGGTCAGGATCGCGCGGAAATCAGTGGTGCCGACCGGCGCGCTTTCGCTGGCCACGACCTGTCCGCCGGCGGCCTTGTAGAACCCGGCAAACGACTGCAGATTCGCCGCACCATAGTCGGTGGTGTCGGAGACGATCGCGACCTTCTTGCCGATCGCCGACGCCGTCCACTGCGCCAGCGGCGCGTTGGTATTGACCAGCGTCGGCACGACGCGGGAGACCATCGGATTGTTCTTCTCGGTGATCCTGGGGCCGATCGCCCCCCACACCACCAGCGGGATGTTGGCGCGGCTGAACACCGGGATTGTCGCCAGGGCGACGCCGCTGTTCCAGTGCCCGGTGGCCGCCACCACTTTCGGATCATTGGTGAGCTTGAGCGCCGCTGCGACGCCTGTCGGCGGATTGGCGGCGTCGTCAAGGACGACCGGTTCGATCCTGAACGGCAGCCCCGCCGCGTTGGCCTCGTTGACGGCAAGCAGGAATCCGTTGCGGGCGCTGAGGCCCTGCTGTGCGTCGCCGCCGCTGAGCGGACCGATGAAGCCGATCCTGATCGTGTCCTGCGCGCCGGCGCCGGTGGTCGTGACCACCGCGGCAAGTGCGAACAGCACGCCCGCCGCCGCGGTGCGAGCTGTCCTGGCAAATCCACTATATCCTATCACGTCGCGATCTCCCCTGCGTTCCTGTGGTTTGTCGTCCGGTCAACACGCGGACGCGGATGTTCCAGGCCACGCCCGGGTGCCCGAAAGCACGGTAGCCCTCCGGCATTGCGGCGTAAAGCCGATTTATGAAAATCTCGACATGACGTCAGCGACTTTGTCAAATCGCTGCGCGCCGGCCGCGAGGCCGCACACACGTACCGCGCCACTGCGGGCGACGTATTTGATTCTTGACTGCCAAAGGGCTTGATCGGGGAAAACGGCTCCTTAGATTTTGCGTGATTCGAAACACTCTCCGCTGCTCGGGAAACGTCGGTGTCGCAAGCCAGGCTCAATGAATCTCGCGGCGTTTTGGCGCGATACTCCCTGATCCTGGAGAGCGTGGCGGCCAGCCGTCTTGGCCTTACCCTGACCGAGATCATGCGCGCCACCGGTCTGGCGAGCGGCACCACGCACCGGCTGGTGAACACGCTGCTCGACGCCGGATACATTACCGATGACGGCGGGCGGAAGGCCTACCGCATCGGGCCGCAGTTGACGCGGCTGTTCGAGCTGGCGCGCTCGCCGGCCACCGAAGCCCTGCTGGCGCAGCCCGTTCTCCAGGGCCTGGTCTCCCGCTTCGGCGAGACCGCGTTCCTTGCCAAGCTGCGCGGCGAGACGGTCGAATCGGTGGCGTCCGCGGTGCCGGAGAACTACAGCCAGTCGCATGTGCAGCCGGGCCGCATCATGCCGATCAACGCTGCTGCTTCCGCCAAGGCGATCTTCGCCTTCCAGCCCGAGCCGGTGCTGGCCAGGGCGCTGGCCGGGCCGCTGCAGAAATTCACCCACCGCACCATTGTCGAACCGGCGAAGCTGCGCTGCCATCTCGATGAGGTCCGCGCGCAGGGCTATGCCGTGTGCGCGGATGAGCTCGACCTCGGCGTGCTGAGCTATGCCTGTCCGATCCATCTCGCCGGCGCCGGGGTGCTGTACAGCATCGGCATCGTGGCACTGTCGCGCCGGCTCATGGCGTTCGGGGCGAGCGACGTCGTCGCGGTGCTCCGTGAGGCCGCCCATCTCACTTCGACGCGCCTGCGCAGCGAGATCAGGATCGCCGACGCGGGCGGTCCGGCAGGCTGAGGGGCCGTTCCGCACAACAGGCGCGCCTGCAGCGGTCACGCGCTAGCTTGCGGCCGCCGGCGGCGCGGCGGACGCGCGCTGGCGCAAGGCGTTGACCACCTTTTCCGGCGTCAGCGGCAGGTCGGCGATGCGCACGCCGATCGCGTCGGCCACGGCGTTGGCGATCGCGGGCGCGACCGGCGTCAATGCCGGTTCGCCGATGCCCTTGGCGCCGAACGGGCCGAGGCCGCTGCGCGATTCGAGGATGATGCTCCGCACCGGCGGCACGTCCATCGCCGTCGGGATCAGGTACTCGCTGAACGACGGCGTCATCAGACGGCCTTCGCGGTAGATGAGTTCCTCGCTCAAGGCATAGCCCTGGCCCTGCGCGGCGCCGCCCTCGATCTGCCCTTCGACCGCGGCGGGATTGATCGCCTGGCCCACGTCGTGGGCGCCGACGCTCTTCAGCACGGTGATCTCGCCGGTCTCCGTGTCCACCGCGACCTCGACCGCATGGGCGCCGAACACATAGTCGGGGTGGACCTGGCCCAGCCCCGTCTCCGGGTCGGGCCTGTCGGTGAACGGTGCGCGGAACATGGCCAGCTCCGAGCGCTGCACGCCCTCCGCGGCGCACAGCTTCACCAGCTCGGCGAACGACATCGATGTCTGCGGATGGTTGGCGACGAAGACCGTCCCCGACGCCATATCGACCTGCTCCGGCTGCACGCCGAACGCCGTGGCGGCGCGCGCGACCAGCCGGCCGCGTACCGCATCCGCGGCCAGCTTGATGGCATTGCCGGTCATGTAGAGCGCGCGCGTCGCGGTGGTCGTGCCGGCCAGCGGCGTGACCGCGGAGTCGCTGTTATAGACGACGACGTCGTCGAGCGTCACGCCGAGCACTTCGGCCACGATCTGCGCCAGCGCCGACGCCTGTCCGGCGCCGATATCGGTCACGCCGGAACGGACGATGACCGTCCCGTCGACCTCGACGCCGACCCAGCCTTCCGAGGTGTCGTGCAGCCAGGTGATGCGGCCGTAGCTCTGCTGGTAGGCGGCGATGCCGCGGCCGATCCTGACCGGCCCGGACGCCACGCTCGGCTCGCCGAGGGCGGCCCAGGCCAGTTCCGCGCAGCGATCCGTCCACACCGCGCTGCGGATCGGCACGTCGGTCGAGATCCGGTCGCCGGTGCGCAGGTAGTTGCGGCGGCGCAATTCCAGCCGGTCCAGGTGCAGCGCCCTGGCCACCTCGTCCATCTGCTGCTCGTAGGCGATGCAGGCCTGCGCACCGCCAAAGCCGCGGAAGGCGCTGGTGAACATGTTGTTGGTGGCGACCGCCTTGCCGTTCACCAGCAGGTTGTCAACGCGGTACGGTCCCGGCGCCGCCACGGCGGCGTACAGCAGCACGTAGGGGCTGAGAAAGACGTAGGCGCCGGCGTCCGCGGTGAACGTGGCTTCAAGGGCGGTGATGCGGCCGTCCTTGGTCACGCCGGTGCGGTAGGTCATGACGAAGGGATGGCGCTTGCCGTGGCCGACCAGCGAATCCTCGCGCGTATATTCCAGCCGCACCGGCCGTCCGGTCGCCCTGGCAAGGAGCGCGAGGTAGATCTCCACCGTCACGTCCTCCTTGCCGCCGAAGCCGCCGCCGACCATCGCGCCCATGATCCGGACGCGGTTGTGCGGGATGCCGAGGCTGTCGGCGACGTAGCGGAAATGCTCGATGACCTGCGTGGAGACCCGGATATTGATGACGCCGTTCTCGTCCACCCAGGCCAGGCCGACCTCGGGTTCCAGGAAGGCGTGCTCGATGAACTGCGTACGGAAAGTGTTCTCGATCACCAGATCGGCTTCGGCAAAGCCCTTGGCGACGTCGCCCTTGCGGATCTTCTGCGTGGCGACGACGTTGTCCGTGCCCTGGACGACCGGCGCGCCCGGTTGCATCGCCTCGAACGGGTCGAACACGCCGGCCAGCGGCTCCAGCTCGACGTCGATGAGCGCCAGCGCGCGCTCGGCGATGTCGCGGGATTCGGCGGCGATCAGCGCCAGCGGCTCGCCGAAGTAGCGGACGCGCTCGCGCACCAGGATCTGCTGGTCGGTCTTCTGGCGCGCCTGCCCGGTCTGGCCCGGGATGTCGGTGGGCGCAAGCCGGTCCGGCAGGTCGGCGGCGGTCAGAACGCACGCGACGCCCGGCAGCGCGCGCGCCTTGCTGACATCGAGCCGGCGCAACGTCGCGCTCGCCAGGGTGCTGCGCAGCACCCTGGCGTGCAGCATGTTCGGCATGGTGTAGTCGCCGGCAAAGGGCGTCGCGCCGGCGGCCTTGCCGAGAGCGTCGGTGCGCTGCTGTGGGCGTCCGATCTGACGCCACGCAATATTGGCGCCGGGCGGCGGGGATTCGTCGAGCGCGGTCATGTCCGGCCTCCCGCGGCGCGTCCGCGTGCCACTTCCTTTACGGCCTCGAAGATCTTGGTGTAGCCGGTGCAGCGGCAAAGGTTGCCGCTGAGCGCGAGGCGGATCTCCTCGTCGTCGGGATTGCTGTTGCGGCGCAGCAGCGACTCGCTGGCGATGATGATGCCCGGCGTGCAGTACCCGCATTGCGCCGCGCCGAGCCGGGCGAAGGCCTCCTGCAGCGGGTGCGGACTGCCGGTGCTGCCGAGACCGGCGGCGGTGGTGATGGCGCGGCCTTCGACGGTGCAGGCGAGCGTCAGGCAGCTGTCAACGGCCTCGCCGTCAACCAGCACCGCGCAGGCGCCGCAGTCGCCCTTTTCGCAGCCGCACTTCACATCGACATGGCCGAGCTCACGCAGCGCTTCGAGCAGCGTCCGGTGCGGCGGGAAGGCATGCCGGTGCCGTCGCCCGTTGACGTCGAGCTCGATCATTTTCTCTCGCGACATGGCGTGTCCATCTCCTCAGGCTAGCCGGCCCCACGCCTCGCTGATGAGGCGCCGGGTCAGCATGTGGACCGTGTGGCGGCGGTAGCCGGCCGATGCCCGGATATCGTCGATCGGGCGGCACTCGCCGGCGGCGAGGCGGCCGGCTTCGTCGATCAGCGCAGGCGTCAGCGCCTTCCCCTCGATCAGCGTCTCCGCCCCGCGCGCGCGCATGGCCACGGGCGAGACCGCGCCGAGTGCGATGCGTGCCGTGGCGCAGACGCCGTTGGCGACGGTCAGGGTGACGGCGACCCCGGTCACCGTGATCGCATCGCCTTTCCGCCGGGCCAGCTTGTAGAAGCGGCCGGCGCTGCGCGGCGCCGGCGTCGGCCACGAAATCTCGCTGATCAGCTCGTCGGCGCGCCGCAGGTCGGTCTTGTAGCCGGTGTAATACGTGGCGAGCGGAACCGTGCGCGAGCCGGCGGCGCTGGTCAGCACAACGTCGGCATCGAGCGCGAGCAGCGGTGGCACGAGGTCGGCGGCCGGCGAACCGCAGGCGATGTTGCCGGCGACGGTCGCGGCGTTGCGAACCATCTGGCCGGCAAAGACGCAGGCCGCATCGACCAGCGCGGGGCCGTGCCGCGCGATTTCCGCCGCATGCAGCAGGTCGCTCACCGTGGTCCGGCCGCCGATCGCGACCCGGCCGTCGGCGACCCGGATGCCGCGCAGCGAGTCGATCCGGCCCAGGCTGACCAGCCGGTCCGCGGCACACCTGCGGGCGCGCAGATCGACGATCAGATTGGTGCCGCCCGCCAGCGGGACCACGGCCGCACCGTCCGCCCTGGCGAGCAGGGCCAGGGCCGCCGCGAGCCGTCCGGGTGCTTCCACGTCAAACTCGGCATACATCAGATCGGTCCCTCTCGCTGCCAGTGTCCCGATTCGGCAGTCCCCCGCCATGCGCGGGCGTCGGCCGGGCACCGCCGGGCGGGACCCGCAGGTCGCCGCCGTCGGTCTCCGGCCGCACCGTTCACAGCGTCTTCGCCACCTCGCCGATCGCCTGGTCGATGACGCCGACGATGGTGTCGGCCTCGCCCGCGGTCAGGCAGAGCGGCGGCGAAAACGACAGCGCGTCGTTCGGCAGCGGCCGGAAGATCACGCCGAGCTCGCGCGCCCGCCGCGAGATCCGGTCGGCCACGGCGAGTTCGGGGGCGAACAGCGCGCGCGTCTTGCGGTCGCGCACGAGCTGTACCCGGCCGAGCAGACCGACGCCATCGACGAAGCCGACGATCTCGTGCTTCGCGAGGCCCTTGAGGCCGTCGAGCAGGCGGCTGCCGATTCGCCTGGCGTTGCCGGCGAGATCCTCGTTCTCGATGATGTCGAGATTGGCCAGGGCAGCGGCGCAGGCGGTCGGATGGCCGCTGTAGGTATTGCCGTGGCGGAACGCGCCGCGTGCTTCGTTCCTGTAGAAGGTCTCGAACACTTCCTGGCGGACCGCGGTGGCGCCGAGCGGCAGGTAGCCGCTGGTGATGCCCTTGGCGAACGTCATGATGTCCGGACTGACGCCCCAGTGACGGGCGCCGAACATGTCGCCGGTGCGGCCGAAGCCGGTGATGACCTCATCGAAAATCAGCAGGACGTCGTGGCGCGTCGCGATCTCGCGCAGTTCCCGCAGGTAGCCTTCGGGCGGCACGATGACGCCGCCGGCGCCCTGCACAGGTTCGACGATGATCGCTGCGACCGTATGCGGACCTTCGAACCTGATCACCCGTTCGAGCGCCTCGGCGCACGCCTTGCCGAAGCCCTCGTCCGGTGCGTCAACCTCGCGCAGGTAGGGGTCGGGGCAGGGCGCGTGGCGGAAGCCGGGCAGCAGCGGCTCGAACATGGCGCGGTTGACGGCCATGCCGGTGGCGCTGAGCGCGCCGAGGGTGACGCCATGATAGGCGCGGCTGCGCGAGATGACCTTGTATTTCTCGGCCTTGCTCCTGAGCTTCCAGTACTGGCGGGCGATCTTCAGCGCCGTCTCGACCGCCTCGGAACCGCTGCCGGAGAAGAACACCTTGTCCATGCCTTCCGGTTCGAGCATCCGGACCAGCCGCTCGGCGAGTTCGACGGAAGGCAGGTTGGTGAAGCCCTCGAAGCAGGAGAACCAGGGCAGCGTCTGCATCTGGCGGTACGCCGCCTCGACGATCTCCTGCCGTCCGTAGCCGGCGTTGACCAGCCAGAGCGAGGCGTGGGCGTCGATGTATTCGCGGTCGTCGATGTCATAGACCTTCGACCCCTTGCCCCGCACGATCGGCAGCAGCCCATGCTCCTCGACGTAGCGGGTGCGGGTGAAAGGTGACCAGCGGTACTTGAGGGCGCGTTCCTTGATCGTGTCGTTTGCGCTCATGTCGGCTCGCAGCCTTTCTGATGGCGCGCCCGGATGGGCGCTGTTGCACATCTGGCCCGGTCGCACGGGCGGAGTCCGTCCAGGCCCTTCGCGGGCCGAACCTCGGCCCCGCTGCGGAGCGTGCCTGGCATCCTCAGACGCGCCCCGCCGTGTCGATCGGCCACGGAACTCGACACTAGACGTCCCAGCCGCCGTCAACGGCGACTTCGTGGCCGGTCATCTGACGGCTCTCCTCGCTGACGAGGAACAGCACGGCGTTGGCGACGTCCTCCGACTCGGTGACGCGCTGCAGCGCCATGTCGTCGATATACTCCTGATAGACCTGCTCGGTGGTCCAGCCGCGCCGCTTGGCCTTGCCCTCGCACAGCTTGTCCATGCGCGGGCCCTTGACGATGCCGGGGCAGACGACGTTGACGTTGATGTTGTATTCGCCGACGTCGAGCGCCACCGTGCGGGTCACTCCGCGCACCGCCCATTTCGACGCGCTGTAGGCCGTGCGGTAGCGATAGCCGCGCAGCCCCGAGGTGCCGCCGATGTTGACGATCTTGCCGCTTTTCCGCTTGATCATGTGGGGCACCGTGTACTTGATCGGCAGGAAGGTGCCGATGACATTGGTGCGCAGCATCAGCTCGAAGTCTTCCGGCTCGATCTCCCACACCGGCGTCTCGATCGGGCCGGTCATGCCGGCGACGTTGACCAGGATGTCGATCCTGCCGTCGAAGAAGCTGGCAGCCCGCGTCACCATCGCCTCGACATCCTTGGCGTTGGTCACGTCGGCCCTGACGATCTCGACCCTGCGGCCCATCGCGCGGATGTTGGCCGCCACCGGCTCGATCGCCGCCACGTCGCGCCCGGCGAGCACCAGGTCGGCGCCCTCCCGCGCCAGCGTCTCGCTGATCGCCTGCCCCATCCCTTTCGCCGGACCCGTGATAATGCCTGTCTTGTTGAGCAGTCGCATGTCACCCTCTCTTTGCTTCGAGATGTCCTACGGCCGGCCGTAGCCGCCGCCGCCGCAGCTTTCCAGAATGATCCGGTCGCCCGTGGAGAGACGCAGATTGGCCTTGCCTTTGACCTCCCTGCGTTCGCCGTCGGCGGTGACGAGACTGACGCGGAACGGTGCGCCCGCTGCGCCGCCCTGCAGCCCATAGGGCGGGATGATTCGCCGCTCGAACATGCTGGTAAGCGAGACATCGCCGGTCAGCATGCGGTACTCGCGCAATAGCCCGTCACCGCCGCGATGCGCGCCGGCGCCGCCCGAACCCCGCCGCAGCGTCTGCCGCACGACCGCGATGGGATATTCCGCCTCGATGACCTCGGCGGGCGTGTTCATCACGTTTGACATGTGGACGCGCACG
>JAJZVE010000150.1 GCA_021845835.1 Pseudomonadota bacterium
TGCTCGGGATCACGAGCGGGCCGATCGGGCGCGTCGCGCTCTGTTGGAATCTTGCGTACCATGATGGCTATCTTGGCAGCGAGGCAGCGCAACGCAAGCACCGTTGCCGGGCGGCGCCGCGGCGGGTGGGGGTGACTCCCCGGGCCGGTTGGCGCTAGGTGGACGCCGCCCGCGTCGATCCCGGGCGGTACACTCATCAGGAAGCGAGCAGGTAACCATGACCATCAAGGTGGGCGACCAGATCCCGTCGATGAAACTCATGACGCCGATGCCGGACGGCCCGAAGGAGATCAGCACCGACGAAATCTTCAAGGGCAAGAAGGTGGTGTTGTTCGCCGTTCCCGGTGCGTTCACTCCGACCTGCAGCGCCAAGCACTTGCCTGGTTTCGTTGAGCGTGTCGACGAAATTCGCGCCAAGGGCGTCGATACCGTCGCCTGCATGGCCGTGAACGACGTCTTCGTGATGGGCGCCTGGGGCAAGGACCAGGGCGTGGAGGGCAAGGTGCTGATGCTGGCGGACGGCTCCGGCGCGTTCACCAAGGCGTTGGGCCTGGAACTCGATCTGGTGGCGCGCGGCCTGGGCGTGCGCAGCCAGCGGTTCGCGCTGGTGGTGCAGGATGGCAAGGTGACGCATCTGGCCGTGGAGCAGCCCGGCGGTTTCGACGTGAGCCGCGCGGAGGCGGTGCTCGGCGTGCTGTGACCCACCCGGTTGCCGGCCGCGTTTGACGCGGCCGGCAATTGCAAGTAAGTCGCAACTGCAAGCGGCCCGCACGGAGCGGTGTCGCAACGGAGGATGCACTTTGCTGGTTCGCCCGCTCGCCGTCGCCGCGCTGTCGCTGTTTGTGGTCGCCGCCGGCGCGGCCGAACCGCCGCAGGAGATCGCCATCCGCGGCCACGTGTTCACGCCCGCCGAGCTGCACGTGAAGGCCGGGCAGCCGATCACGCTGCACATCCGCAACGAGGACGCCACCGCGGAGGAATTCGAATCCGGCGCGCTGAAGATCGAGAAGGTGGTGGCGGGACACGGCGAGGCGACGGTACGGATCCGCCCGCTCAAGCCGGGCCGCTACCGGTTCGTCGGCGAGTATCACGAGGATACCGCCCACGGCACGCTGATCGCCGAGTAGGGACGCGCCGTGCTGGCCGCCCTCGTCATCGTGTTCCGCGAGGTCGTGGAAGCCGGGCTGATCGCCGGCATCGTGCTGGCGGCGACGCGGGGCGTGGCCGGGCGCGGCCGCATGGTGACGGCAGGTGTTGCCGGCGGCGTGCTGGGCGCCTGCCTGCTGGCGGCGTTTGCCGGCCGCCTGGGCGCGCTGTTCGCCGGCGCCGGGCAGGAACTGTTCAATGCCGGCGTGCTGCTCGCCGCCGTCGTCATGCTGGGCTGGCACAACATCTGGATGGCCAGGCACGGGCGGGAGATGGTGCGCCAGTTGCGCGCAGTCGGCGCCCGTGTCGCGTCCGGGGAGCGTCCGCCGGTGGCGCTGGCGGTCGTGGTCGGGATCGCGGTGCTGCGCGAAGGGGCGGAGGTGGTGCTGTTCCTCTACGGCGTGCTGTCCGGCGGCGGGGTCACGGCCGCCGGTGTGGCGCTGGGCGGCGCGCTCGGCGTCGCCGCGGGGGTGGCGGTGGCGGCGCTGATGTATGCCGGCCTGCTGGCGATTCCGGCGGCGCGGCTGTTCCAGGCGACCGGCTGGCTGATCACCCTGCTCGCCGCCGGCATGGCGGCCCAGGCGGCGGGGTTCCTGCAGCAGGGCGGGTTCGCGCAAGTCCTGCAGGCACCGCTCTGGGACACCTCCGGCGTGCTGCCGGAAACCTCCATCCCCGGCAGGCTCGCGCACACGCTGGTCGGCTACACCGACCAGCCGGACGGGCTGCAACTGCTCGCCTGGCTCGCCACCGTTGGCGCGATCTGGACGCTCGGCCGGCTGATCCGCGGCCGCGTGCGCGCTGGCGCGCCGGCGCGTCAGTCCACCATCGCCTGATAGGCCAGCACGCGCAGTTCCCGCCGGATCGGATAGGACGAGGACGGCATCAGCTGCGTCAGCAGCACCGCCGCCATTTCCTCCTGCGGGTCGCAGAAGAACGCGGTGCTGGCGGCGCCGCCCCAGGCGTATTCGCCCGACGAGCCGACGATCTGCGCCCTGGCCGGATCGAGCATGACCGAGAAGCCGAGGCCGAAGCCGATGCCGACATAGGTGGATTCGGAAAACCGCGCCTGTCCCATGTCGGCCATGTCGCCGTGCAGATGGTTCGCCGTCATCAGCTCGACCGTCTTGCGGCCGAGCAGGCGCACGCCGTCGAGCTCGCCCTTGTTCAGCATGAAGCGGCAGAAGCGCAGATAGTCAGGGGCGGTGCCGACCAGCCCGCCGCCGCCCGAGGCGAGCGGCGGCGGCGCGGCGTAGCGGCTGCGCGCAGGCGCGTCGATCAGCCGCGGCCGACCGTCGGCGCCGCGCGTGTAGCTGGCGGCAAACCGGCCGATCTTGTCGGCCGGCACATGGAAGTCGGTATCCGCCATGCCGAGCGGGCGCAGCACGCGCGTGCGCAGGAAGTCGCCGAACTCCATCCCCGAAATCACCGCGACCAGATGCCCGAGCACGTCGGTCGCGATGCTGTAGTTCCACGCCGTCCCCGGCTGCGCCAGCAGCGGCAGCGCCGCGGCCCGCTCCACCACCGCGCCCAGCGTCGCCTCGGCGGTCTGGAAATCCACGCCGCGCTCGCGATAGAGCGCATCCACCGGCGTCGCCTCCATGAAGCCGTAGGTCAGGCCCGACGTGTGTGTCAGCAGGTCGCGGAAAGTGATGTCGCGCTGCGCCGGTTCGCTGCCATAGAGCAGGCGGCTGCCGCCGGTGAACACCTGCATGCCGGAAAAGCACGGCAGGAAGCGCGTGATCGGGTCATCGAGCTGGAACCGCCCTTCCTCGTACAGCATCATGATGGCCGTCGAAGTCAGCGGCTTGGTCATCGAATAGATGCGCACGATGGTGTCGTCCGCGAACGGCCGGCCGTTCTCCACGTCGGCCATGCCGTGCGCCGCCCGGTAGGCAAGCGCGCCGCGCCGCCAGATCAGCAGGTTGAGGCCGGCGAGCCGCCCGTCATCGACCTGCTGGCGCATCCAGCCGTCCAGCCGCGCCAGCCGCTCCGGCGCGAACCCGATCTCGCCCGCCGTCTTCGTCACCCCGCCCTGCATCGCGTTCAGCCCCTTGCCCGCCGCCGTCCCTCGCGCCGCCCGCCGGCCGCATCGGCTGCCGGCGGCTCGCGATACTTCCTGATCCAGGCGGCGCAGTTGGGATCGTTGCCCATCACGACGTCGGCGCCGAGGATCGCCTGCAGGTCCTCCGCATGCAGCGGGTTCATGATCGCGGAGGTCAGGCCGGCGCCGATCATCATCGGCAGGAACGCCGCCCCCAGACCGCGCCGGTTCGGCAGGCCGAAGGAGAAGTTGGACGCGCCGCACGACGTGTTCACCTTCAGCTCCTCGCGCAGCCGCCGCAGCAGGCGCATGAGCTGGCGGCCGGCGTCGTTGAGCGCGCCCACCGGCATGACCAGCGGATCGACCACCACGTCGGCGCGCGGAATGCCGTGGTCCTCGGCGCGCTCGACGATTTTTTTCGCAACCGCGAAGCGCACGTCCGGGTCTTCGGAGATGCCGGTCTCGTCGTTGGAGATGGCGATGACGGCGCAGTTGTATTTTTTCACCAGCGGCAGCACGCGCTCCAGCCGCTCGTCCTCGCCGGTGACGGAATTCAGCAGCGGCTTGCCCTTGTAGGCGGCGAGGCCGGCTTCCAGCGCCGCGACGATGGAGCTGTCGATGGACAGCGGCACATCGACCGTTTCCTGCACCAGCCTGATGCACTCGGCGAGGATGCCAGGCTCGTCGGCGAGCGGAATGCCGGCGTTCACGTCCAGCATCTGCGCGCCCGCCTCCACCTGCGCGATCGCGTCGGCGACCACGCGCGAATAGTCGCCGCGCGCCATTTCCTCGGCGAGCAGTTTCCGTCCGGTCGGATTGATGCGCTCGCCGATCATGACGAAGCGCCGCTCGAAGCCGATGACGACCTCGCGTTTGTCGGATGTAATGATCGTCTCGGTCATTGCGTGTTCCCCGGCGTCCTACGCCGTCCCCTGCGTCTCGACCGCCTGCATCTGCGCCACCAGGTCGCGCCGCCACGGCGTGCGCCCGGCCAGCACGCCGCTCTCGTGGACGATCTCGGCGATCGATTCTTCCTGTTTGTAGGCCATCAGATGCACGCCGGCGATACCCGGCATCTCGCGCAGTTGCCGGATGATCTCGACGCAGATGCGCTTGCCCTCGGCGCGCTGGTCCTGCGCCCCCTCCAGCCGTGCGATCACGGCATCGGGGATATGCACGCCCGGCACGTTGGCCCTGATCCACTTCGCCGCCCTGGCCGACGCCAATGGCCCGCAGCCGGCCAGAACAAAACAGCGTTCGTGCAGGCCGAGGTCGCGCACGCGCGCCATGAAGCGCGCCATCATCGGCACGTCGTAGCAATACTGCGTCTGGATGAACTGCGCCCCGGCGGCGATCTTCTTCGCCAGCCGCAGCGGCCGGAAATCGTGCGGCGGCGCGAACGGATTTTCCGCCGCCCCGATGAAGATCTGTGGCGGCCCGGTGATCCTGCGTCCCGACAGGAACCGGCCCTCGTCGCGCATGATGCGGATGGTCTGCAGCAGCGAAATGGAATCGAGGTCGAACACCGGCTTGGCTTGCGGATGGTCGCCCGTCTGCACGCCGTCGCCGGTCAGGCACAGGATGCTGGCGACCCCGAGCGCCGCCGCGCCCAGCACGTTGCCCTGGATGGCAATGCGGTTGTGGTCGCGGCAGGCAATCTGCGTCACCGGCGAATAGCCCATGCGGATCAGCAGCGCCGACACGGCGATGCTCGACATGTGGCAATGCGCGCCGGAGCCGTCGGTGGCGTTGATCGCGTCCACCCAGCCCTCAAACGGCCTGACGCGCTGCTCGATCTCGTCCGGGTCGGCCGAGTCGGGCGGGTTGATCTCGGCGGTGACGGCGAACTCGCCGCGCCGCAGCACCCGCTCCAGCCGCCCGCGGGAGACGTGGCCGGGCAGCGGCGGCAGCGGCGCCCAGGGGACCGGGCCGATGTCGTCAGGATGCAGCATCGCCGCCCGCCACTTCCAGCCAGGAGGACCGTCCCGTCCTGCGATGGTCGAGCGGCGTGCGCGCGGTGCCGAGCCGCGCGACCGCATCCATCGCCTGCGCGCCGGCATAGGCCTGCACCCAGACGCAGGGCATGTCCGGATGCACTTCGCAATGCCCGCTGTTGCGCACGCCGCCGCACGGGCCGTTGCGCAGCCCTTTCGGGCAGTTCATCGGGCAGGACATGCCGGTGGCGGACAGCACGCACTGGCCGCACATGCGGCAGTCGAACAGCGTCGCCTTGATCGCCCACTCCACGCGCGCGACCGGCCGCTCCAGCCGCGCATAGCCGATGCGGCCGAACAGCGGATGCGCCGCGTGCAGCGCCCGCTCCACGACGCGATACAGCGCCGCGAGGCCGCGCGCGTGCCGCACGCTCCACAACCGCAACGACCGGCGCGGCAGCGGGCGGCGGGCGATGCCGCGCGCGGGGAAGGCGTCCTCGACACGCATGGCGGCCGGCGGGGGTTCAGGCGGAGGCGGCTGCGGCGCGCGCCTGGGCGGACCCCTGGCGGCGCGCCATGAACTGCTTGGCGGTCTCCACCGCGACCGCGGCGTCGCGGCAGTAGGCGTCGGCGCCGATCGCGTTGGCGAACGCCTCGTTCAGCGGCGCGCCGCCGACCAGCACGATGAAGTCGCTGCGGATGCCTTTTTCCTTCAGCGTGTCGATCACGACCTTCATGTACGGCATCGTGGTGGTCAGCAGCGCCGACATGCCGATGATGTCCGGCTGATGCTCGTCGATGGCGGCGAGGAAGTTATCCACCGCGTTGTTGATGCCGATGTTGATCACCTCGAACCCGGCGCCTTCCATCATCATCGCGACCAGGTTCTTGCCGATGTCGTGGATGTCGCCCTTGACGGTGCCGATCACCATCTTGCCGACCTTGGGCGCGCCGGTCTCGGCCAGCAGCGGGCGCAGGATCGCCATGCCGGCCTTCATCGCGTTCGCCGCCAGCAGCACCTCGGGGACGAACAGGATGCCGTCGCGGAAATCGACGCCGACGATGCGCATGCCCTCGACCAGCGCCCGGGTGAGGATGTCGTAGGGCGTCCAGCCGCGGCCGAGCAGGATGTTGACCGATTCCTCGGTCTCGTCCTTCAGCCCGTCATACAGGTCCTCGTGCATCTGGCTGACCAGCTCATCGTCGCTCAGGCTGTTCAGGTCGAGATCGTCGTCGGACATCGGCTTGCTCTCCGCGGGGCTGGGTCAGACATTGGAATCGGGGAAGGATGCCTTGCGACGGGCCATGAAGTCGAGCAGGGCTTCGTCGGTCGCCGGGTCGATCGGCGGCGGCTGGTATTCCTGCAACAGGCGCTTCCACTGCGCGTTCGCCCGCTGCGCCATGTCCTGCCGCCCCTCCGCGTCCCATTGCTCGAAGCTGTTGTTGTCGGCGAGCGCGGAGGTGTGGAAAGCGCTCTCGAAATTGGCCTGGGTGTGGGCGCAGCCGAGGAAGTGCTTGCCGGGGCCGACCTCGCGGATCGCGTCCATCGCCTGTCCGTTCTCCGAAAGATCGACTCCCGCCAGCATGGTCTGCAGCATGCCGGCCTGGTCGGCGTCCATCACGAATTTCTCATACCCCATTGCCAGCCCGCCTTCGAGCCAGCCGGCGGTGTGCAGGATGAAGTTGGTTCCCGCAAGGCAGGCCGGCAGCATGGTCATGGCGGATTCGTACGCCGCCTGGGCATCCGGGATTTTCGCGGCGCACAGCGCCCCGCCGGAGCGGAACGGCACGCCCAGGCGCCGCGCCAGGGCAGCCATGATGTAGAGCACCATCGCCGGCTCCGGCGTGCCGAAGGTGGGGGCGCCGGATTTCATCGACATGGACGAAGCGAAGCTGCCCAGGATCACCGGCGCGCCGGGTGCGACCAGTTGGGTGAAGGCGATGCCGGCCATCGCCTCGGCCAGCGTGACGGTGGCCGATCCGGCGACCGTCACCGGCGCCATCGCGCCGCCGAGGATGAACGGCGTCAGCAGGTTGGCCTGGTTGGCCCGCGCATAGACCTTCAGCGCCCCCAGCATGGTGGCGTCCCACACCAGCGGCGAATTGGCGTTGATCAGCGAGGTGACGGCGGTGCGCGGCTTGCCCGTTGCCGGGTCGATCCAGTCCTCGCCGAACAGGACTTCCGTCATCGCGACGGTGTCGGCGGCGCGTTCGGGGGCGGTGACGGAGCCCATGAACGGCTTGTCGCTGTAGCGCATATGTGCGTACACCATGTCGAAATGCCGCTTGTTCACCGGCAGATCGACCGGCTCGCAGACGGTGCCGCCGGAATGGTGCAGCCACGGCGACAGGTACGTCAGTTTCACGAAATTGCGGAAATCCTCGATCGTGCCGTAGCGCCGGCCCTGGTCGAGGTCGTGGACGAAGGGCGAGCCGTAGGCCGGGGCGAACACGGTATGGTCGCCGCCCATCACCACGCTGCGCGCCGGGTTGCGGGCGTGCTGCGTGTAGGTGCGGGGTGCGCGTTCGGTGATCAGCGTGCGGCACAGGCCGCGCGGGATGTGGACGCGCTCGCCCTGCACGTCGGCCCCGGCGTCACGCCAGATCGCCAGCGCCTCCGCGTCGCCCTTGAACTCGATGCCGACCTCCTCCAGCACCGTTTCCGCATTGTGCTCGATGAGGCTGAGGCCTTCCTCGCTCACCACCTCATAGACCGGGATTTTCCGGGTGATGAACGGAACGGTGGCGACGGCGTGCGCCATGCGCGCCGCGCGTTTGGCGGCGCGGCCGGAGCCGCGGCGGTGGACATGCAGGCTCGCCATCTCTGAAGATTGGACCTCAGACATGGGCGTTCTCCCTGACGTGTTCGACGGCGTTGCTGCGCTCGGCGCGCGGGGCGTGGCCGAAGCGGGCGCGGAACGCCGTGCTGAAATGCGACGCGGACTGGAAGCCGCAGGCGATGCCGACATCGGTCACCGGCAGCGCCGTCTGGCGCAGCAGCGCCCGCGCCCGATCCAGCCGCAGCGCGGACGAATAGGCGGCGGGCGAAATGCCGAGATGCTGGCGGAACAGCCGCTCCAACTGCCGGGTGGAGATGCGTATGTCGCGCGCGATCTCGCTGGTCGGGCGTGGGGTTTCGATGCTGTCCTCGATCAGCCGCAAGGCCTGCGCCAGCCGCCGCGGCGTCGTCTGCGTGGCCGCGCTCGCCTGGCGCGGCTGGCGTTCGTCGGCGGCGCGCCCGCGCTCGATCAGGAACTGCGCCGCGACCTGCGCGGCCACGCGCCGGCCGAAGCGCGCCTGGATGATCACGAGCATCAGATCGAGCGGCGCCACGCCGCCGGTGCAGGTGATGCGGTCGCGATCGATGCAGTAGAAATCCTCGACAAACTCGGTGCCCGGGAATTCCTCCCGGATGCCTTGCAGATTTTCCCAGTGGATCGCGCAGCGGTAGCCGCCGAGCAGATGCGCCTCGGCAAGTGCAAACGTGCCGGTGCAGAGCGCGCCCAGCGCGACGCCGTCATGGGCGAGTCGTCGCAGCGCCGCGGTGACGTTGCGATCCACAGCGTTGCGCACGTCGATGCCGCCGACCACGAACACCGCGTCGAACCGGTCGGCGGCCGAGAGCATGGCGCACGGCGTCAGCATCAGCCCGTTGGACGCCGCCGCCGGATGCCCGTCCGGCGTCACCACCTGCCACGCATAGGCGGACTGCCCGGCGACGCGGTTCGCCATGCGCAGCGCCTCGATCGCGTTGGCGCAGGCGATCATCGAGTAGCTCGGCAGGGTCAGAAACCCGAAACGGCGCAGTTCGTCGAGGCGCATGGCGGTGCTCGTTGTCCGCGCGGAAGATGCGGCCGGAGGG
>JAJZVE010000151.1 GCA_021845835.1 Pseudomonadota bacterium
CGGACCGTTCGAGGTCGAAAGCGCGCTGCTGGAACATCGCGCCGTCGCGGAGGCGGGCGTGATCGGCAAGCCGGACCCGATCGCGGGGGAAATCGTCAAGGCATTCGTTGCGCTGAAGCCGGGCTTTGCGGCGTCGGAGACGCTGATGCGCGACCTGCTTGGCCACGCGCGCAAGCGCCTGGGCGCCGTCGTGGCGCCGAAGGAGATCGCTTTCGTCCCCGGCCTGCCGCGCACGCGCAGCGGCAAGATCATGCGTCGCCTGCTGAAGGCCCGCGAACTCGGCCTGCCGGAGGGCGATCTCTCCACGCTGGAGGACGACATGCGATGACCGACAAGGTACATCTTGATCATCCGCATGTGCGCCACCTGCTCACCGTCATGCTGCGCATACGGCGGTTCGAGGAGAAATGCTTCGAGCTCTATCAGAGCGAGAAGATCCGCGGCTTCATGCATCTCTACGACGGCGAGGAAGCGGTCTCCGTCGGCGTGGTCGAGGCCTTGCTGCCGGAGGATGCCATCGTCGCCACGTACCGCGAGCATGGCCAGGCATTGGCGCGCGGCATCGGCATGGACGTGCTGATGGCGGAACTCTACGGCAAGTCGCAGGGCTGCTGCCGCGGGCGTGGCGGGTCGATGCACGTGTTCGATCGGACGACGCGCTTCTACGGTGGCAATGCCATCGTCGGCGGCGGATTGCCGCTCGCGGTCGGGGTCGCGATGGCCGACAGGATGCTGGGTCGCGCCGCCGTCACCGCCTGCTTTTTCGGCGACGGCGCAGTGGACGAAGGCTCGTTCCACGAAAGCATGAACCTGGCGTCGCTGTGGACGCTGCCGGTGCTGTTCGTGTGCGAGAACAACCGCTATGCCATGGGCATGGCCCTGGAACGCGCCGAGGCGGAAACGGACATTGCGCACAAGGCCGCCGAATACCGAATGGACAACGACGTCGTTGACGGGATGGATGTCGTCGCCGTGGAGGTGGCGGCGCGGCGGGCAATCGGCAACATCCGCGCCACCGGACGCCCGTTCCTGCTGGAATGCCGCACCTATCGCTTCCGCGCCCATTCGATGTTCGACGCGCAGCTCTATCGCACGCGGCAGGAAGTGGAGGCGTGGCGCCAGCGCGATCCGATCGCGCAGCTGCAATCCTGGCTGGAACAGAACGGGCTGATGCACGCGGATGAGGTCGCCGGCATCGAAGCCGGCATCGCCGCCGAAGTGGCTGCGGCGGTCGCCTTCGCCGAGGCAGGCAGTTGGGAACCCGTCGAGGAACTGGAGCGGTTCACGATCATGGACCGGGTGCCGCAATGAGCGCCGCAGGCGAACCGCTTTCTCCGCAACGCATCACTTATCGCGAGGCATGCCGGCAGGCGATCCGCGCCGCTATCCTCGCCGACCGGCGCGTGTTTCTGATGGGGGAGGACGTGGCGCGCTACGGCGGCTGCTACGCGGTGACGAAGGGCCTTGCCGAGGAACTCGGGGAGGATCGCATCCGCGATACGCCGCTGTCGGAAGCGGCATATGTCGGCGCCGGGATCGGCGCGGCGATCGCCGGCATGCGGCCGATCGTCGAGATCATGACGGTGAATTTCAGCCTGCTGGCACTGGACCAGATCGTCAACAACGCGGCGACGATTCCGCACATGTCGGGCGGGCAGTTTGCCGTACCCCTGGTGATCCGCATGGCGACCGGCGCGGGGCGGCAACTGGCCGCGCAGCATTCCCACAGCCTGGAAGGCTGGTACGCGCATATCCCCGGCCTCAAGGTGCTGGCACCGGCCACGCACGAAGATGCGCGCCACATGCTGCAGGCAGCCCTCGACGATCCCAATCCCGTGCTGCTCTTCGAGCATGTCATGCTCTACAACCGCGAGGATGGGCTGGACCCGAACGTCACCGCCGTTGACATCGCCGCGGCAAAAATCCGTCGGCCCGGACGCGATGTCACGCTGGTCACCTACGGCGGTTCGCTGTTCAAGACGCTCGATGCGGCGGAGGCGTTGCGGCAGGAGGGCATCGAGGCCGAGGTGATCGACCTGCGCGTCCTGCGGCCGCTCGACATGGCGACGGTGCTCGCGTCCGTGACGCGCACCCGGCGCGTGGTGATCATCGACGAGGGATGGAAGTCCGGCTCGTTGTCGGCCGAGGTCGCCGCCCGCATCGCGGAGGGTGCGTTCTTCGAGCTCGACGCGCCGATCCGGCGTGTCTGTTCACGCGAAGTTCCGATCCCCTACGCCGCGCATCTCGAACAGGCCGCCCTGCCGCAGATGCCGGCCATTGCCGCCGCGGCGCGGGAACTGGTGAAGGGCGGATGATCGACTTCCGCATGCCGTCCCTGGGCGCCGACATGGCGGCCGGCACGCTGGTCGAGTGGCTGGTGAAGCCGGGCGATCACGTCCGCCGGGGCGATGTCGTCGCGGTGGTGGAGACGCAGAAAGGCGCGATCGAGATCGAGATCTTCAACACCGGCACGATGTCCGAACTGGTCGTGCCGGTCGGCAACTCCGTGCCGGTGGGCACCGTTCTCGCCCGGCTTGAAGGCGCGGCGGCGATGCCGGCGGAAGCAGTCGCGCCGCCACGTGAAACCGCCCCTGCCCCAACGCTGCCCCCGGCAGGCGTGAGCGTCCCGACGCCGCTCGCTGCCGGAAGCCGTCAGCGCGTCTCCCCGGCGGCACGCCGGCTCGCGGCGGAACGCGGCATCGACGTGCAGCGCCTCGTCGGCGCGCAGCCAGGGGGCGCGATCACCGTGGCGGATGTCGAAGCCGCCGGGCACGCGGGCCGCGAAGCCGCGCCACCACGCCGCCCGGCAGGCTTCGATCCGGCGGCCATGCGCCAGGCCATCGCCGCGGCAATGACCCGGTCGAAACGCGACATCCCGCACTATTACCTGACGCAGACGGTGGATGTCGCGGCGGCATTGTCGCAGATGGACCGGCTGAATGCCGCGCGGTTGCCGCCCGATCGCATCCTGCCGGCGGCCCTGTTCCTGCGCGCGATCGCCCGCGCCGTGGCGAAGCGACCCGAATTGAACGGGTTCTGGGAAGACGGCCGCTTCCGTGCCGGCGATGGCGTGCATGTCGGCTGGGCCATCGCGCTACGCGGCGGCGGCCTCGTGGCGCCGGCCATCCGCGACGCCGATCGGCGCACACTCGACGACATCATGGCGGCGATGCGCGATCTGGTGCAGCGGGCGCGCGGCACGGGTCTGCGCAGTTCCGAACTGAGCGACCCGACCATCACGGTGACGAGCCTTGGCGAACGCGGGGCGGAGTCGGTGTTGCCGATCATCCATCCGCCGCAGGTCGCCATGCTCGGCATCGGCCGGATCGTCACCCGCCCCTGGGTGGTCGATGGCGCCATCGGCCCGCGCCCGGTCGCCACGCTGACGCTCGCCGGCGATCACCGTGCGAGCGACGGTCATCTCGGCGGGCTGCTGCTGGCCGAGATCGATCGCCTGCTGCAGGAGGTGGAGGTGCCATGACCACCGCGGAAGCCCGACGGCTGATCGTCGAGGCCCTGTCGCGCCTTGCACCGGAAGCCAACCCGGCGGAGCTGCCCGGCAGGGCGGACCTGCGCAGCGAACTCGACCTTGATTCGATGGATTTCCTCAACTTCGTCGCCGCGCTGCACGCGCGGACCGGGATCGACATTCCCGAAGCCGACTATCCGAAATTGTCCACGCTCGACGGTGCCGCCGCCTATCTCGCCCGCTGACCCGGGAAGGACGCGCGGCATCCAATCGGCCCGGATCAGGCGCCCGGCAGCGTGCGGACGCCGGGGAACGGGTGTTCGTAGGACAGGTCAGGCTCGCCGCAATGCGCCAGCAGGACGGCCCGCGTGCGGTCGCGCAGACGCAACGCCGCCGCGAAATCCTGGCCGTCGGGCGTCAGCGGCCGGCCGATCCGCACGAACACCGGGCCATGCCGTGGGAACCACTGGCCGCCGCGCAGCACGGATCGCGTGCCCCGGATCGTTATCGGAACGATAGGGACGGCCGCCTCGACGGCGACCTGGAAAGCGCCGAGATGAAAGCCGAGCAGGCCCGGCATGCGCGTGAGCGTGCCCTCGGGGAACCAGACGAGCCGCTCTCCGCCACGCAGCACGGGGAGCACGGCGGCGGCATCGGCGACACCTCCCGCCGCGTCGGCGCGGCGCAGGAACACCGTCCCCAGCCGACGCAGGAACGGACCCGCGATGCGCTGCCCGGCCAGTTCCTGCTTGGCGGTGAAGGTCAGCACGCCGGGACACAGCGCCGCGAGGACGGCGCCGTCGAGGTAGCTCGCGTGATTCACGGCCAGGATCGCGCCGCCCTGCGGCAGCGGTGCCTCGGCTTCGAGGGTGAGCGGAATGCGCGCCAGCCAGAAGAAGGCCCGCATGCCCGCCCGCACCACGGCGCAGCGCCAGCGCCGCCGCGGCAGCGCGACCACCAGCGGCCAGACCGGTACCGCAATGGCGACCAGCCCGCCCCACCACCAGGCCGCGTAGGCCAGCCGGCCGACCTGCGCCGCACCGCGCCACAGCCGCGGGCCGATCCCGGCCGCCATCAGGCGCGCGAGCTGCCACCAGACAAGCTGCCGTTCCCGCCCGAGTCCGCCGCGCTTGTAGAGCGCCAGCGTCGCGGCCCGGCGCAGCTTGCCGCTGGAGGTCTTCAGGATCGCGTGCGGCGGGACGAGCACCACCTCCTCCGGCGGCATGTCGGGCAGGATGGCGCGGGATGCCTCGACAATGCGCCGGCGCAGGTCGTCCCGGGCCGCCGGGTCGCGCAGGCGCGTTTCGGCGACGACAACGAGCCGTTCGGTGCCGCTGGCGGGATCGGCACCGGAAATCGCGGCGACGCAGCCCCGCCGCACGCCCTCCACCGCGCCGACCAGTTCCTCCAGCTCCTGCGGGTAGATGTGGCGGCCGGCGCGGATGATGATGTCCTTGATGCGGCCGGTGATATAGACATCGCCGCCGGCGATGTACGCACGATCGCCGCTCTCCAGCCATTCGCCGTCGAACAACGCGCGCGTCTTCTCCGGGGCGCGGAAATATCCCGCCGTCGCGGACGGGCCCTTGAACTGCAGCCGTCCCTCGCGGCGTTCAGGCAGCTCGCGCCCGCCCTCGTCCACGATGCGGATTTCGTGACCGGGGATCGGCTGGCCGCAGGCGACGAGGTCCAGCGCGTCGGCCGCCCCAGGGGGCGCGGGCACGGCAAGCCCCCGGGTGGACAGGGCATCGCGGTCGATCCGATCGATCACCGGGCCACGGCCGGGCGGCGGGAACGCCAGCGCGACCACGCTCTCGGCCAGGCCATAGACCGGCGCCAGCGCATTCGGCCGCAGGCCGTAGCGGCCGAACCGCTGCGCGAAGCGGGCGAGGGTGGCGGGACTGACCGGCTCGGCGCCATTGGCAAGCCGGCGCAGCGAGCCGAGGTCGAGGCCCTCGATGTCCACGTCGCGCACCGACTTCAGGCAGAGTTCGTAGGCGAAGTTCGGCGCTGCGGAGATGGTGGCGCGGTGGCGGTGGATCGCCCACAGCCAGCGCGCCGGATCGGCCAGGAAGGCGAGCGGCGGCATGATCGCCGCCTGCGCGCCGAAATACAGGCTTCCGAGCCAGCAGCCGATCAGCCCCATGTCGTGATACAGCGGCAGCCAGCTTGCCACGACATCGGTGGACGACGCCTCCAGCGCCTGTCCCATACTGCGGATGTTGGCGAGCAGGTTGGCATGCGTCAGCACGACACCCTTCGGGTCGCCGGTGCTGCCGGAGGTGTACTGGATCAGCGCGGTCGTCGCGGGCATGGCGGGCAGCGGCGCGGCCAGCGGCGGCGCGGCCGCGAGATCCGCCGCGCTGGCAACCCCACGCAGCGAGGCAACCATGCCATGAAGCAGCCGGCCGACGGCGCCGGTCGCCGCATCGGTGACCAGCAGGCTCGCTTCGGCATTGCGCAGGATGCCGGACTGCCGGCGCAGATGGTCCTCGATCTGGCTTGGCCGGAACGGCGGGTAGATGGGCACCGGGATGGCACCGGCATACAGCACGCCGAAGAACGCCGCGAAGAATCCGGGTCCGGTCGGCAGCATGAGGCCGACCCGCTCGTCCGGTCGCACGTCGCGCAGCATCAGGCCCGCCGCCACCGCGCGCGCCGCGCGGTCGAGGTCGCCGTAACTGATCGCCTCCTCCTGGTCGGGGCGACGCCAGAGCCGCAGATGCACGCGCCCGCCGCGGGCGGCCGCATGCTCCGCCAGCACCTCGATCAGCGTCCCGGCCCGGACCGGCTCGGGCACCGGCGGAAGAGATGCGGCCTCAGGCGCACGCTCACCCGCCGGCACATATGCGGCGGCGCCGGGCCGGGCGACGCGCAGCGCGGCCAGCAGATCGCCCACGGTTCGCGCCTCACCCAGCAGGGTCTCCGGCAACCGCACGCCGAAGGTACGGCCGAGCCGGAGCAGCAGCTCCGCACGCCCCAGGCTGTCCAGCCCCAGCTCCCTGTCGAGGTCGCTGTCCTCGCGGACAACCAGGGTTTTCCGCAGCCGCGGCTGCAGTTCCACCGCGAGCGCACGGACGACGGCGAAAGCCTCCATCGCCATCGCATCGCCCTGCGGACCGTTGTCAGCGTGCGCCACCGCTTGCTCCGATCCTGGCGACGTGCCGCGTTATGGCTGCCTCTGCGTTCCGGACGCCGGTTGCGCGCCGGGCGGCGGTGCGTCGGCCAGTGCGTGCTTCAGGATCTTGCCGAACGATGATTTCGGCAGGCTGCTCCGGAACACGAAATCACGCGGCATTTCCACCGGCGAGACCCGGTCCGCCAGGAACGCATGCAGCGCCGCCGCATCCAGCGTCGCGCCGTCCTTCAGCACCAGATACGCCTTCGGCACCTCGCCCCTGACGGGGTCCGGCATGGCCACGACCGCCACCTCGGCGACCGCCGGGTGCAGCCGGATCGCATCCTCGACGATCCTGGCATAGACCTTGTAGCCCCGCACGGCGATCACCTCCGGCCGGCGGCTGACGAAATAGAGATGGCCATCCTCGTCGAGCCGACCGAGATCGCCGGTATGCAGCCACCCGTCGCGCAGCGTCTCGCGGGTGGCGTCCGGCTGCTGCCAGTAGCCGCGCATCACCTGTGGGCCGCGCACACAGATCTCGCCGATCTCACCCGCCGGCAGAGCGCGCGCCGGCGGCTCTGTCGCGAGGATCGCGACCTCGGTGCCGGGCAGCGGCAGCCCGCAGGATCCGGGCCGCTCGACACCTTCGAGCGGATTGCTGCAGGTGACCACCGGCGCGCATTCGGTCAGACCGTAGCCCTCGGCAAGCCTGACGCCGGTTTGCGCGACGAAGCGGCGCGCCAGCGACTCCGGCAGCACATCGCCGCCGGACACGCAGACCTTGAGCGAGGAGAAATCCGTCCGCCCGATCGTGGGACATTCCAGCAGCGCACGAAACAGCGCCGGAACGCCGACCAGCATGGTGACGCCATACCGCTCGATGGCGCGCAGCGTCTCCGCCGGCCGGAAGCGCGGCTCGATCACCAGTTCGCCGCCGAGCGCCACGGCGAAGTTCATCACCGCGGTCATCCCGAAGCAGTGGAAGAACGGCAGCACCGCCAGGAACCGCTCGGCGCCCGGATCGGCCCTGGTGAACCATGCGCGCAATTGCATGACATTGGCGCAGAGATTCGCGTGCGACAGCATGGCCCCCTTCGGATGGCCCGTGGTGCCGCCGGTGTACTGGATCACGGCGACCCCGGCGCGCGGCCCGGCGGACCTGGCCGGGCCTGCGGCGGCGGCGTCGGTCAGCCGCGTGAAGTCGAGAACGCGGGGATCGCGCGGCAAACGCGCCAGACGCGCATGCTCGCGCAGCCGGAAGGCGAGGCCCTGCGGGAACGGCAGCATGCGGGCGATGCGGCAGACCACCACGTGCCGCACGGATGTCTGGTTCAGCGCAGCGAGTACCCGGCCGAAGATCGGCTGCAGGTCAACGGTGACGATCACCTCCGAGCCGGAATCCGTGATCTGCCGGACGAGTTGCGGCTCGGCCGCCAGCGGGTCGAGGTTCACGACCGTGGCGCCGGCGGTCAGCACCGCGAAATAGCTCAGCACGCCGTCCGGCAGGTTCGGCAGGCACAGTCCCACCCTGCTGCACGCGCCGACATCGAGGCGGCGCAATCCGGCCGCTGCGCGACCAATCCGGCCGGCCGCTTCGCCGTACGTGGTGCGCCGGCCACGGAAGTTCAGGAACGGTCGATCCGGGTATTTCGCGGCTGCCGAGGCGAACAGCCCATCGACTCCGCCGTCAGGCACCGCGACCGCAGAGGGCACGCCGCGCGGGTATTGCGCCAGCCACGGATACGGCCGACCAGCGTCGTCACGCTCCGACATGTCCGACTGCATCAGAGGGTCGCCTCGGATGTGCTGGATCGCCGTGGATTCCAGCAGAAACCGGGCCGCCCGGCATGCCGCGCATCCGGCATACGGCCTTCGGTCGGCGCAGCGCCCTCGCTGCCCCGCGATGGTGCATGCGCCGCGCGTGTTGCCGGAGATTGCAAGCATCTCCGGCGGCCGATGGCCAAGCCTCCGGTCCGCGCAGATGCCATATGCAAGACATATCACATGACTCCGTCAAACTCGGCTGCAATACATTTCGTCATAAGACAAATATTCGTGTATAATTTTGCCCGGGACAGGCTGCTGCATTGGTATGCATCAACATCTGCCCGCAGGGAGCGCACGCCGGAACGGCAGATGTCTTCAGGCGGGCGCAATGCGACCTTGCTCTCGCGCAGTTCCAGCGCGGCGGCAACCTGCTCCGCCGGCAGCGCGTGCAGCGGCGCGCGCTCATCCATCGTCACGCCACGCACCCTCACGGGCCGGTCCCTCCCCGTCCGGCCAGCGGCATCTGGATCGCCCCCCTGCGGCGGCGCAACCAGCCGCCCGACCGTGTCGGGGCCAGCCCCAGGATCCGC
>JAJZVE010000152.1 GCA_021845835.1 Pseudomonadota bacterium
CGCTTGGTTGCGGCGGTCGAGAAGGCCGGCTACGGCGCCACCCCGGCGCCCAACCCCGCGCGGTAGGAGATCGGCCATGGACACGGCGATCGCGGTTCCGGTCGAGGACGATCGGCAACATCTGCAGTTGCCGATCGAGGGCATGACCTGCGCCACCTGCGCCGGCCGGGTGGAGAAGGCGCTGAACCGCCTGCCCGGGGTGCAGGCCAGCGTGAACGTCGCCAGCGAAATCGCCGACGTGAGCTTTCTGTCGGCAGCGACCGATCCGGCGCAACTCGCCGCCGCCGTCGCCGACGCTGGCTATGCGGTCCCGCGCGAGCGGCAGGAGTTCGCCATCACCGGCATGACCTGCGCCACCTGCGCGGGGCGGGTGGAAAAATCCCTGTCGGCGATCCCCGGCGTGCTGCGCGCCGAGGTGAACCTGGCGACCGAAAAAGCCACGGTCGAGGGCTTCGGCCTACGCCCGGCCGCCTTGATCGGGGCGGTGCGGGACGCCGGCTACGACGCCGCACTGCTGACCGGGGAGGCCGAAGCCGACCGCGCGCGGGAGGCGGCGGAGGCACGCCGGGCGCGGGGCAACCTGCTGCGGATCGGCGCGGCCGCGGTGCTGACAGTGCCGCTGCTGCTGCCGATGGTCGGGCTGCCGCTCTCACCCTGGATCGGCCTCGCGCTGGCAACCCCGGTGCAGATCGTGATCGGCGCCGGGTTTTACGTGGCGGCGTGGAAAGCGCTGCGCGTCGGGACCGGGAACATGGATCTGCTGGTCGCGCTCGGCACCTCGGCGGCCTATTTCTACAGCCTGTTCCTGCTCGCATCTGGCGTCGGCGGACACACCTACTTCGAGGCCTCGGCGGTCGTCATCACCCTGGTCCTGCTCGGCCGCTGGCTGGAAGCTTGCGCCAAGCGTGCCACCGGCGCGGCGATCCGCGCGCTCGCCGCCCTGCGCCCCGAACTTGCGCAGGTCGAGCGCGACGGGGCGGAGATCGCGCTGCCGATCGCCGCGGTCTCGCTCCGCGATATCGTCGTGGTCCGTCCCGGCGAGAGCCTGCCCACCGATGGGCGCGTCGTTTCCGGGACCAGCGAGGTGGACGAAAGCATGCTGACCGGCGAGAGCCTGCCGGTGGCGAAACAGCCGGGCGATGCGGTAGTCGGCGGGGCCATCAACGGCAGCGGACTGCTGCGGATCGAGACCACGGCGGTGGGCGAACACGCGACACTCGCGCGCATCATCGCCCTGGTGGAGAGCGCGCAGACGAAGAAGGCGCCGGTGCAGCGGCTGGTGGACCAGGTGGCGGCGGTGTTCGTGCCGGTAGTGCTGGGCTGCGCCCTGGTTGCGTTCCTCGGCTGGTATCTGCTCGCTGGCAGCTTCACCGCCGGGCTAATCGCGGCGGTGGCGGTGCTGGTGATCGCCTGTCCGTGCTCGTTGGGCCTGGCGACGCCGACCGCGCTGATGGTGGGCACCGGGGCGGCGGCGCGGGCCGGCATCCTGATCCGCGACGCGGTGGCGCTGGAACGCGCGCACCGGCTGGATACGGTGGTGCTGGACAAGACCGGGACCGTGACCGAGGGCCGTCCGGCGGTGACGGAGATCGTCTCCCCGACCCTACCCGAGCGGGAGCTTCTGGCCGTGGCGGCGGCGGCGCAGACCGGCAGCGAGCACCCGCTGGCGCGCGCCGTGCTGACCGCGGCCGACGGACTGACCCGGCAGAAACTGGACGATTTCCAGAGCCACCCCGGCCGCGGCCTGACCGCGCGGGTCGGCGGACGGCGGATTGTCATCGGCAATCGCGTGCTGCTGGCCGAGCAGGGTATTCCGGCCACCCTGGAGGCCGAGGCGCTGGCGCTGGAGGAACGGGGCCGCACCGTGATGTGGGTGGGGACACTGGACCCGGCGCCGCAGCTCCTGGGTCTGATCGCGGTGATGGACCGGGTGCGGCCGTTCGCCGCCGCCGCGGTGCGCCGGTTGCAGGCCGCGGGGATCGAGACGGTGCTGCTGACCGGCGACAACACGCGCACCGCGCAGGCGGTGGCAAGCGAACTCGGCATCACTCACGTGCTGGCCGAGGTGCTGCCGGCCGGCAAAGCCGCCGAGATCGAACGGTTGCAGAAGCAAGGCCGTTGGGTGGCGATGGTGGGCGACGGGGTAAATGACGCGCCGGCGCTGGCGCAGGCGGATGTGGGTATCGCCATGGGCAGCGGCGCCGACGTGGCGATGGCGGCGGCCGGCATCACGCTGATGCGCCCCGACCCGCTGCTGATCGCCGATGCCATCGCGATCAGTCGCGCCACCTACGCGAAGATTCGCCAGAATCTGTTCTGGGCGTTCTTCTACAACGTGATTGGCATCCCGCTAGCCGGTCTCGGGTTGCTTAATCCGATGATCGCGGGCGCGGCGATGGCGTTTTCCTCGGTGACGGTGGTGTCCAACGCGCTACTGCTGCGGCGTTGGCGGCCAGCGGCGGGAGCGGGAGCAGCGGTGTGAGCATCGGCATCACCATCGGTGAGGCGGCGGCGCAATCCGGCGTGCCGGCCAAGACCATCCGCTACTACGAGCAGATCGGCCTGCTCGAGCCGCCGGCCCGGGGGGAGAACCAGTATCGCGCCTACGGAGCGAAAGACGTGGCGATGCTGCGCTTCCTCGGCCGGGCGCGTCGGCTCGGGTTCTCGATTTCGGATCTGCGCAACCTGGTGGCACTGTATCGCGACCGCAACCGCACCAGCCACGACGTGAAGGCACTGGCCTCGCAGCATCTGGCGCGAATCGATCGCAAAATCGCCGAGCTGCAATCGTTGCGCAAGGCGCTGGCGGAGCTGATCCGCGACTGCCGTGGCGATCACCGGCCCGACTGCCCGATCATCGACGAACTCAGCGGGGCGGACTCGCCGGCGGCGAGGTCGACAGAGATGCGTGGTCTAAATGCCGATTTGTTCAAAATCGAATCCTATTAGACCCCTCGCGAGGCTGACGTGATGTCGCAGTCCCTATGTCGTCGCATCTACATTCATTCGATTTCTGATGGCGTGCCGCTGCGCTCGCTCCTCGCGGCCGCTGTGGTCGGTACGATCCTCAACCTGATCAACCAGGGCGACGCGTTGGTAGGCTCGGCGCCGTTGAATATCTCCAAGATGATCCTGACGTTCATCGTTCCCTATTTCCTTAGCACCTATGGGGCGGTCTGTTACTGCCTGAATGCCGCAGGTCACGCGGAGGACGCGCAATCCACATCACGAGATGCGGCAATGAACATCGCCGATAAGATCGGCAATCAGGAAACAGTCTCTGATGAAAGATGCGCCAGCCCCGATATGGGGATGTGCAAGTGACTGCAATCCGACTGACGATGGATGGGTCAAATCCTGGCTGGCGATGGTTCCGATGGCGCGGGGCTAGCCGCCGCATCGCAGTATCTATCGGCACGCTCGTCGCCTTGCTGGGCGGCTGCCAGGTCGGACCAGACTTCGCTCGCCCCGCCCCACCTGGGACGGCGACCTACATTTTGGCGAATGCCACGCCCAACCTGGCGCCGGGTGGCGGCGAACCCCACCAGAGGTTGGTCGTCAATCAGGCCATTCCCGCCGCGTGGTGGGAGCTGTTCCGGTCGCCGTCGCTCGACAACGTGGTACGACAGGCGATTGCCGGCAGCCCGACCATCGAGGCGGCCAAGGCCACGCTCGCCCAGGCACAACAGTTGGTGCTCCAGACGCAGGGTGCCTATTACCCGCAACTTGATGCCGCCGCTGCTGCCGAGCGCCAGAGAGGACCGGCATTTGGCCTTGGTCTGCTGCCCAGTCACACTCTTCCTACCTACAACCTTTATTCGCTTGGCCCGAGCGTGAGCTTCACGCCTGATGTGTTCGGTCTAATCGCGCGGCAGGTGGAACAACAGGAAGCGCAGGCGGAGAATCAGGCGTACGAGCTTGTCGCGGCGCAACTCACCGTCACCGGCAACACCGTGGCAGAGGTCCTCACCATCGCGTCGGTCCGTCTGCAGATCGACGCGGTCGATGGGATTATCGCCGATGACGAAACGAACCTCGCCCTGGTGCAACAGTTGTTCGCCGCCGGCAAGGTGAACCGTACCGACCTGCTCCTGGCGGAGGCCGAGCTTGCCAACGACCGCACACTGCTGCCGCCGCTCCGCCAGCAAGTGGCTGCCGCCGAAGATGCGCTCGCTGTCCTGGTCGGAAAATCTCCAGCAGAGTGGCACCCGTTCGCTTTCGCGCTCGCGGATTTCACCTTGCCAGCCGAGTTGCCGCTCAGCCTGCCGTCGGCTTTGGTCCGCCAGCGCCCCGACATTCTCGCGGCGGAGGCGCAGTTGCATGCCCACAGCGCCGCGATCGGCGTCGCGACCGCCCAAATGTATCCAAACTTTCCGCTCTCCGCGTCGGTCGGTACGGCGGCCCTGACCAGTAACTCGCTGTTTGAGGGATCAAGTGTGGTCTGGACCCTTACCTCCGGGCTTACCGCGCCGATTTTCCACGGTGGCGCGCTGATGGCGCAGAAGCAGGCCGCGATCGAGGCATTCCGCGCGTCGCTTGCGACCTACCGGCAGACCGTGCTTGGCGGTCTCGGCCAGGTTGCCGATCTGCTGCGCGCGCTCGGCCATGATGCCGAACTGGTCGAGGCGGAGCGCCGCGCCGTCGACGCCTCCGAGGGGGCGCTAGCACTCGAACGGATCACGTATGCCGCTGGCAAGACCCGCGTGCTCGATCTGCTCTCAGCCGAACGCGACTACCAGCAGGCGCGTGTCGGCTACGCCCGGGCCCGCGGCCAGCGCTATCTGGACAGCGCCCAACTGCTCGTGGCCCTGGGCGGCGGAGGTTGGTGGGGGGGCCGCAACCCGATAGCGTCGTCAGCAGCCAGGTCCTCTCCAGGAAACATCCCTTGAACCACACCGTCCTGGAGCATCCCACCCCTCCCGCGATGGACAAGTCCCCGCTGGAGAAGCAGCCCCGTCGGCCGCACATCGCCTGGCGCCGCCTCCGGCGCGCGGCGCTGCTTCTTCTCATTGCCATCGCCGTCGTGGTGGCATTCCGGTTCACGTTGTTTCAGCCACCGTTTGTCTCGACTGCCGAGGTGGTGCGCGGCGACGTGGCGGCCGAGGTGGAAGGAACCGGGACCGTGACTGCGGACGTGCTGGCTGACATCGCCTCAAAGATCACGGGACGTGTGGAGCAGGTGTTCGTCGATGAGGGCGACACGGTGCAGCGGGGCCAGATCGTCGCAACGCTCGACCAGACTGATCTGGTCCGGCAGGTCGAGGCCGCCCGTGCGCGGCTCGCCGGTGCCACGGCATCGGCCGAGGAACGGCAGCGCGAATGGAACAGGGAGCAAAGGCTGGTCAAATCGGGCGCCGTGAGCGTGGAGGATTCGCAGCAATTCCAGGAGCGCCTTGCGGTCGCCGAGAGCGCCGTACAGGCAGACCAGGCCGAAATCGAAGATGCCGAGTACAATTTATCTCTCACGCAGATACCCGTACTGTTCAACGGGATCGTGACGGCGCGTTGGGTCGTGCCGGGCACGTCCGTCGTGCCGGGCCAGAAAATGTTCACCGTGGCGGACACGCGCCTGATTTACGTGAACGCCTATGTCGATCAGAACTTCACCGGCAAACTTAGGAAAGGCGAAGCAGCCACCGTCATTTTGCGCGGGCGGGAGAACCAGCCCCTGAATGGGCGTGTGCTGCGGATGAGCCCGCAGGCGGATGCGGAGACGGAGGAGACCGTGGCGGAAGTCGCGTTCACCATCCCGGCCGACGAGTTCCAGCTCGGCCAGTGGGCCAACGTGTATATCCAAGTAGGCGACGCCAAGGACTCGCTGACCGTACCACGCGCCGCGTTGCTGCCGATGGACAACAGGGTGTTCGTGTTCGTCGTCGGAACGGGCAATAAACTCCGCCGCGAAGCCATCACTGTGTTGGCGCAAAGTCCGCGCCTGCCGATGGTCGCCGTCGCCGGAAAGCTCCGTCCAGGTGAGCTTGTTGTGCTGATGCCGATGGGGTTGCACGACGGCGAGACAGTGCGGCCACGCCCGGCTGAGAGGCCACCGCAAGTCGAGCCGCAGCAATGAATCTCGCAATCCGGGATGTCCGTTATCACCGCTTCAAGTTCTTCAGCTCTACATTCGGCGTGTCGCTGCTGATCATGGTAGTGATTGCGATTGGCGGCATAGTGCGCGGCGTGATCTCCGACTCCTCGACCATCATCGAGGCGACGGGCGCCGATCTCTGGGTGGTCCAGGCCTACGGGGCGCATCCACTAGACGGCACGCTGGGACCGTTCGTGGAAACCTCGCGGCTTCCCGAAGGCATCTATCACGCCATCGCGGCGATGCCTGGCGTGGCAGAGGCGAGTCCACTGGCGACGGCCTGGGAACATGTACAGCGGATGCCGAGCCCGACGCCGTTGATGAAATTCATGTACGTTAACGCACTGCTGAACACGGCGACAATGGTCAAGCCCGGCTGGATGGCGATGCCGCACACCCAGCGATTCATTGTGATCGGCTACGAGCTGGGACGGATCGGCGGCCCGCCCGTCATCGTTGCTGGGCGAGGGATTGTGGCCAGCCATTACGAAATCGTGGCCGACGAGGGTACCGGCTTTACCGTCGGCGAACGCCTACGTCTCGGCAATTTCGATTACACGGTGGTCGGCCTGACCCGGAACATGGTGGGCTTCACTGCCGATCCGGTGATTTACGCGACACTCCTGGACGCGCAGAATATCATCTTCCAGTTGGATCCCAATCTGCTGCGCAGCCAGCAGCCTGTCGCCGCGCGGAGCTTTGCCGATCTGGTGGCAACGCAGCCGGGCCTCGTGGGGCCGCTCGCGGCCAAGGCGGCCGATACGCTCGCGAACACGCTGTTCGTTAATGCCATAGCCGTTAAAGTGCGTCCGGGCGTGTCCGCGACCGAGATCGCTCAGCGCATCACGCGATGGCAACACTTGGCCGTCTACACTGCGCCGCAGCAGGTGAACTTGCAACTCATGGGCTCGAACCGGCTGATCCTGTTCCAGCTCGCGCTGTTCCGCGACATCCTCGTGCTGATCGCTGGCGTCGTCATCGGCCTGATCATCTACACCTTCACGCTCGACAAGTTGCATGAGATTGCGATGCTCAAGCTGTTCGGCGCACAAGGCAGGATCATCTATCAGATGATCCTGCAGGAAGCGCTGTTCATGGGCATCGCCGGCACGCTGCTCGGTAGTGCGCTGGAGCTGTTGATCGAGCCGTATTTTCCGCGACGGGTCATCGCGACCTACGGTGACATCGGCCAGATGGTGGCCGCGATGATCGTAATTGCTATCCTTGCCAGCGTGTTCGCCGTCCGCCGGGCCATGCGCGTCGATCCGCGCAGCGTGCTGAGCTGAGCATGCGGCGAGAGGCAGCACCATACATGATCGAGGCCGAGGGCCTCGTGAAGGTCTATGGCCAGGGCCGCACACGCGTGGTGGTCCTGAGAGGGATCGATCTGGCCGTGCGAGCGGGAGAGCTGTGGGCGATCATGGGGCCGAGCGGCGGCGGCAAGAGCACATTGCTGACGATCCTCGGCCTGGTGATCCCGCCCACCGAGGGGCGTCTGCTGATAGCGGGACAAGACATCTACGGTGGGCGCATGCCTGATCTCGCGAAAATCCGGCGCGAGCAGACGGGGTTCATCTTCCAGGCGCCCAACTTGATCCCGTTCCTGACCGCCGAGGAGAACGTGCTGTTGCCCCTGAGCCTGGTCGGCATCAGCGGGCGGACGGCCAAAGCGCGTGCGGAGGCGCTACTGACCTATCTTGATATCGCCGATCGCGCCAAACTCTATCCGAACCAGATTTCCGGCGGCGAGCAGCAGCGCGTGGCGATCGCTCGTGCATTGGCCAACAACCCGAAGATCATCCTGGCCGACGAGCCCACGGCGAGCCTGGATACCGAACGGGCTCTGGCGGTCATGCGGCTGCTGCGACAAGTTTCAAGCGAGCGCGGCGCCGCCGTGCTGGTCGTCACCCACGATCACCGCCTGATCGACGAGGTGGACCGCGTCATCGAGATGATGGACGGGCGGATTGCCGAGGCCGCCCGGACCTGAGACGGACAACCTCGCCGGGCCGCGTGGGACGATCTAATACCAAGCCCTGAATGCTCTGACTCGAATGTGATTTGGGGCGACGCGGCGGGGATGTGACGGCCTCGTCGGACGGGCCATCCATGTGCTTGAGCAGGTGCAGCGCCACCATCAGCCGGGTCGGCAGTCCCGGCCGGGGCCCGCCCCTTCCGTCTCCGCCCGCTCCGCCCCGGTCCTAATCCAGTCCTGTAACGCCGCCTTCGACCCGCTCAGATGCGTTGCCCACACCTGCGAACGAATGATCCGGTGCCCAGGGGCCCACCAGGTCTCCATGACAACGAGCAAACCCCAGCGCGCACCCGGACCGGGATGCTCAAGGGTATAGGCGTCCTGCACCACTGAGAAATCGGCACATGACTGGCTGAGCCGGGTGCGGCGCCAGGTCACTGCCCCGGCCCGCCAGCTGCTTGCCTCGGGGCCAGGCTGGCTGGCGGCACGCAACGTCTGCCACGCATGCAGAAACAAACGATCGCCGATCCGCATCACCGCCTGATCCATTTTTGGAGCAATGCAAGAACAAATGGCATCATAGCCACCTCCTAACCATGACGGCGACATCCAGGAGTCATCAGCCCGGCGAACCGCGCCCGCCGTGGCGCTTGATGAGGGACCCCATCCCCGCTATGAAGCTACAAGTGACGGGCAGCCCCGGCAACGCCGGGTTCTGACTGGCCGGAGCTGACGGCCGGGTGCCACCCCACGGGGGCGAGGCTCGGCACGGGTGATGGAGTCCACCTGCCCCAACCGCCCCAGGGCTGATGACTCCTGCCAAAGTTTGGGCAGGAGTGCGGCCATGGACAATACCTATTCCGGGGATGCGAAATCCCCGCCAA
>JAJZVE010000153.1 GCA_021845835.1 Pseudomonadota bacterium
GATCTCCACAGATGGAAATCGGCGAAATCGGCGTACAGCGCGCCATACGGATGCACCGCCAGCCAGCGCGCCCTGAGGGCGGCGTCCGCGACCTGCTCCGCCACCCCCGTCGCCGTGACCCGTGGCGCCGTCTGCGGGTTCGGCGCTTCCGGCGCGCCTGCCACCAGCACCGCGCAGCGCGGCTCCGCCCGCAGGTGCCGCGTGTGCTCCGAGAGGTCGGACAGCAGCAGCAGGATGGACCCGTCGGGCGCGCAGGCCGGCGTCACCAGGCTGGCGAAGGGCTGGCCGGCGACCGCGCTGGCCAGCGAGCCGGCACGCGCCGCCCGCAGCAGCTTGCGCGCGGCCCAGGCGGGCGGTTCCGGCGCCTCTGCCATGATGTGTTCACCCTCCATCCTCAATGCGCCATAATCCATCGCCATATGGGCTGCCACGGACCGCGGCAACCCGGAGTCGCCCGATGAAGCAGACCATCGCCCTGGTCGATGATGACCGCAATATCCTGACGAGCGTCTCGATGACGCTGGAGCAGGAAGGCTTTGCCGTGCGCACCTACACCGACGGCGAGAGCGCGTTGCAGGGCCTGATCGCGCGCCCGGTCGATCTCGCCGTGCTGGACATCAAGATGCCGCGCATGGACGGCATGGAGCTGCTGCAGCGGCTGCGCCAGCGCACCCTGCTGCCGGTGATCTTCCTCACCTCCAAGGACGAGGAGGTGGACGAGCTGATGGGCCTGCGGCTCGGCGCCGACGACTACATCACCAAGCCGTTCAGCCAGCGCCTGCTGATCGAGCGCATCCGCGCCCTGCTGCGCCGCAACGAGAGCGGACGCGCCGAAGGCTCCGGCGCCTCGCCGGCCGGCATCCTGGTGCGCGGCGACCTGACGCTGGATGAGACCAAGCACCAGTGCAACTGGCGCGGGCGCGACATCCAGCTCACCGTGACCGAGTTCCTGCTGGTCAAGGCACTGGCGGCGCGGCCGGGCATGGTGAAGTCGCGCGACCAGCTGATCGACGCCGCCTACGGCGAGAACATTTACGTGGACGACCGCACCATCGACAGCCACATCAAGCGGGTGCGCAAGAAGTTCCGTGCGGCCGACGACGGCTTCAACCAGATCGAGACGCTGTACGGGATCGGCTACCGCTATAAGGACGCCTGAGGAGGCGCCCGATGCCCGACAGCCTCGCGCTGCCCGTCGCCCCGGCCGACCTGCCGCCGGCACCGCCGCGGCCGGCCTCGGCCAGGCGCGTGTCGCCGCTGCTGCGGCGCATCCTGCTGGTCAACCTGCTGCCGCTGGCGCTGCTGCTGGCGGCGCTGCTGTATCTGGATCAGTACCAGAACGGGCTGCTGAAAGCCGAGGTGACGGCGCTGCGCGAGCAGGCGCGCATCTATGCCGGCGCGCTCGGCCAGACGGCGGTGCGCGAGGACGATGCCGGCAAGGCGCATCTGGTGCCCGACCTGGCCCGCCCGCTGCTGCGCAGCCTGACCGAGCCGACGCCGAGCGCGCAGGCGCGCGTCTATGACCCCGAGGGACAACTGGTCGCCGACAGCCGGGTGCGCGAGGGCGCGGGCGGCGCGGTCAACACCGAGCCGCTGCCGCCGGCGGTCGATCGCGGCGAAGTGCTGGGGGCGATCGGACGGGTGTACGACAGCGTGCTCGCCTGGTTCCCGCACGAGGGCGAGGTGCCGGTGCTGGACAGCGGCCCCTCGGCCGCCGGGGCGGACTGGCAGCCCGACATGCGCGAGCAGCTGCGTCTTGCCGGCAGCAACCAGGGCCGCGAGATGGCGCCCTATGTCCGGCGCACCCAGGACAACCGGCTGCTGGTGACGGTCTCGGAGCCGGTGGCGCGCAACCTGCATACCGTCGGCATCGTGCTGCTGACGCGCGAGGCGCGCGAGGTGGACGACAGCCTGCTGACCGTGCGGCTGTCCATCCTGGCGCTGTTCGCGCTGGCGCTCGGCCTGACGGTGATGCTGTCGTGGTATCTCTCGCTCACCATCGCGCGGCCGATCCTGCGGCTGGCGCGGGTCGCCGAGCAGATGCGCGAGGGCCGCGGCCGCGCCGGCGCGGTTCCCGGCGTGCTGCTGCAACGCCGCGACGAGGTGGGGGAACTGGCGCACGCGCTTGCCGACTCGGCGCGCGCGCTGTGGGGCCGCATGGACGCGATCGAGCGGTTCGCGGCCGATGTCGCGCACGAGATCAAGAATCCCCTGACTTCCATCCGCAGCGCCATCGAGACGCTGCGCCGCATCGACGACGCCGCCAAGCAGCGCCGCCTGCTCGCCATCATCGCCGAAGACGTGGCGCGGCTGGATCGCCTGATCAGCGACATCAGCGACGCCTCGCGCATCGATGCGGAACTGTCGCGCGCCGTGACGGAGCCGGTCGATCTGGCGCCGATCCTGGCCACGCTCGCGGAGATCAACGAGGCGACGCGCGGCGACGGCGCGCCGCGCATCGAGGTCAGGCCGGCGGAGGGGCGCTGCGTCGTGCAAGGCATCGAGGGGCGGGTGGTGCAGGTGCTGCGCAACCTGATCGCCAACGCGGTGTCATTCTCGCCGCGCGACGGCCGCATCGCGCTGGCGGCGCGGGACGCCGGGCCGATGGTCGAGATCACGGTCGAGGATGACGGTCCCGGCATCCCTGAGGCGCGGCTGGAGCATATCTTCGATCGTTTCTACTCGGAACGCCCGCACGGCGAGCGGTTCGGCCAGCATTCGGGCCTCGGCCTGTCGATCAGCCGGCAGATCGTGGAGGCGCTGCATGGCCGCATCAGGGCGGAGAACCGGCGCGACGGCGGCGGGCGCGTGATCGGCGCGCGCTTCCTGGTGCGCCTGCCGCGCGCCGCCTGAGCGGGAACAGCGCGCGCGGGGCCACGCTCGCGGTGCATGGACAATGCCGACCATGCGCCCGCGGAAACCTCTTCCCTTGCCTGTTCGCACACGCCACAGTCCGCGCCCATGCAGGTGCATGGAAGCTGCGCCGCCCGGGGAGGGTCCGGAGTGCTGCTGCTGGGGCCACCAGGGTCCGGCAAGTCCGATCTCGTGCTGCGGCTCCTGGACCGCGGCTTCGTGCTGGTGGCGGATGATCGGGTGGAGGTCGCGGACGGCTGCGCGCGCCCGGCCGCGGCGTTGGCCGGATTGCTGGAGGTGCGCGGCCTCGGCATCGTGCGCCTGCCGTTCGTGGCGCCGGTGCGCCTCGCGCTCGCGGTCACGCTGGGCGCGCCGGCTGACCGGATGCCCGAGCCGGCGCGTTTTGAGCCGGCGGACATTCCGATGCTGACGCTCGACGCGGCCCGCGCCTCGGCCGCTGCCGTGGTCGCGCTGGCGCTGGAATGCGCCGTCGGCCGCATCGCCCAGGTGGCGGGGTCGTTCGCATGACCACGCGGGCAGCGCGGCACGTGGTGCTGGTCAGCGGCCTGTCCGGGGCCGGCAGGGCGTCGATCCTGCGGGCGCTGGAGGATGTCGGCTTCGAGGCGATCGACAACCCGCCCCTGCCGATGATCGAGGGGCTGGTCGCGCGCAGCGAGCCGGACGGGACGCGGCGGATCGCGGTCGGGGTCGACGCCCGCTCGCGCGGCTTCGACGCGCAGGCGGTGCTGGCGACGCTGGCCCGGCTGCGCGCCAATCCGGCGCTGCGTCCCGAGCTGCTGTTCGCCTGGGCCGACGAGACCGTGCTGCTGCGCCGCTTCACCGAAACGCGCCGGCGCCATCCGCTGGCCCCGGACGGCCGCGTCGGCGACGGCATCGCTGCCGAGCAGGCCCTGACCGCCCTGCTGCACGCCGCCGCCGACCTGGTGATCGACACCACCGACCTGCCGCTGCCGGCGCTGCGCAACCTGATCGAACACCGCTACGGCCCGCAGGCCACGGACGAACCGCGCGCCGGGCTGACGGTCACCCTGGTGTCATTTTCATTCGTCGCCGGGCTGCCCCGCGAGGCGGACATGGTTTTCGATGCGCGCTTCCTGCGCAACCCGCACTATGTTGCGGCCTTGCGGCCATACACCGGCCTCGACCCTGCGGTCGGCGGATATGTGGAGGCTGATCCGGACTTCCCGGCGTTCCTCGCCCGGCTCGCCGATCTCCTCGGGCTGGTCTTGCCGCGCTTCGTGGAAGAGGGCAAGAAGTACGCTACGATCGCGGTCGGGTGCACAGGCGGACGGCACCGGTCGGTTCACATCGTCGAGAGATTGGCGGCAAGGCTCAGCGAGGCTGGCTGGCGCGTGACCACGACCCATCGAGAACTCGCCCGCAAGGGCGCCGCCCCGGCCCTGCGGGCGCCCTCCGAGCAGGCGCAGGAGGCTTAAGACCCGCCATGATTGGTCTTGTGCTCGTCACGCATGGTCGCCTCGCCGAGGAATTGCGCGCGGCGATGGAGCATGTCGTCGGCGCGCAACGCAACGTCTGTACCGTCTGCATTGGCCCGGACGACGACATGGAGCGCCGGCGCGCGGAAATCCATGGCTGCATCGACCAGGTCGATACCGGCGATGGCGTGGTGCTGCTGACCGACATGTTCGGCGGCACGCCGAGCAATCTCGCGATTTCCCAGATGGACCGCCGCAACGTCGAAGTGATCGGCGGCGTCAACCTGCCGATGCTGGTCAAGCTGGCCAAGGTGCGTTCCAACCAGCCGCTCGCCGATGCCGTCGATTGCGCCCAGAATGCCGGACGGAAATATATTGCCGCCGCCTCGCATGTGCTGCCGCATTGCCGCGTGCCGGATGAGGCGCTGAACGGCGCCGCCGCGACACCGCTGGCGGCGCCGGTCGCCCCGGTCAATGGCGCCAAGCTGAGCGGCACCGCCGGATGAGTGACGCTGCGGGGCCGTCCGGCACGCCGCCGGCGGCTTCGACTGCCGCACCGGTCCTGAGCCGCTTCGTCACCATCCCCAACCTGCGCGGCCTGCATGCCCGTGCCGCCGCCAGGTTCGTCAGCCTCGCCGAGCGGTTCGATGCCGCGGTCGACGTGGTGAAGGACGGACAATCCGTCTCCGCCCGCTCTATCATGGGGCTGATGATGCTGGGGGCCGGCCAGGGATCGGCGATCGAACTGCGCGCCGAAGGCTGGGATGCCAAGGAGGCGCTGGACGCGCTGGCCGCTCTCGTCGAGTCCGGCTTCCATGAGCACGAATGAACAGGGTCCGATCCCGCCCGCCCTGCCGACCCGTCCCGCCCGCGCGCGCCGCGTTGCCGACGGCGCGCCGCGGCCGGAACGGCGGCTGCCTGGCATTCCGGTGTCCCCCGGCATCGCCATCGGCCTCGCCTTCGGCGCCGCCGAGCCGCCGGCGGTGGTGGTGCGCCGCAGCATCGCGGCGGAGGACGCGGCGGCCGAGACCGCCAGGCTCGATGCCGCCATCGTGCAGTCGCGCAAGCAGCTCGGCAAGCTGCGCGCCCGCCTCGCCGTGCTGCCGGAGGACAGTCAGGCCGAGATCGCGCCGCTGATCGACGCCTATCTGCAGATGATCGGGCCGTCGCGCCTGGTGCGCGGCATCCGCCGCCGCATCGCCGAAGGTCTGTGCAGCGCGGAGACCGCGGTCGCGGACGAGGCGGATGCGATCGCCGCCGCCATCCTGGCGAGCGCGCCCAACGACGACCCCGCCGGCCGCCGCCGCCGTGCCGAGGAGGTGCGGGAGATCGGCCGGCGCCTGGTCCGCAACCTCACGCGGGCGCCGTTCCGCAGCTTTGCCGGGCTGCCGGAGGGGGCGGTGCTGGTGTGCGAGTATCTGCGCCCTGCCGATGCCGCGCTGCTCGATCCGTCGCGGCTGGCCGGCGTCGCCACCGACGAGGGCGGTGCCGACGGCCACACCGCGATCATGCTGCGCGCGCTCGGCGTGCCGGCGGTGCTGGGCGCGGCCGGGCTCGCGCAGGCGGTGCGGCCTGGCGATGTCGTCGTGGTGGACGGCGGCGAGGGCAGCGTCGTGGTCAACCCTGCCGCCGGCACGCTGGCCGCCGCACGCCGGGCGGTCACGGCGTTCGCGCGCGAGCAGCAGAAGCTGGCGCGGCTGCGCCGCCTGCCGGCCGAAACCGCCGACGGCGAGGCGGTGGAATTGCAGGCCAACCTGGAAATCCCCGCCGAGCTGCCGCTGATCGCGCAGTCCGGCGCGGCCGGCATCGGCCTGCTGCGCACCGAATTCCTGTTCATGAACCGCGACAGCCTGCCGGACGAAACGGCGCAGGCGGACGTCTATCGCGCCATCGTCGAGGCAATGGCGGGCGATCCCGTGACCATCCGGGTCCTGGACTGGGGCGGCGAAAAGGACCTCGACTCGCTGCAGAGCGAGGGGGTGGCGCCGGCGCCCGATGCCAATCCGGCGCTCGGCCTGCGCGGCATCCGCCTGCTGCTGCGCCAGCCGGCGCTGCTGGAGGTGCAGTTGGCGGCGATCCTGCGCGCGGCGCTGGCCGGCCCGGTGCGCGTGCTGCTGCCGATGGTGACCACCGTCGCCGAGGTGCGGGCGGCACGGGACATCTACGAACGGGTGGCGCGGCGCATGCGCCGGCGCGGCGACAAGCTGCCCGAGCCGCTGCCGCCGCTCGGCATCATGATCGAGACGCCGGGCGCCGCCCTGTCGGCCGACGCGCTGGCGCTGGAGGCGGATTTCTTCGCCATCGGCACCAACGACCTGGCGATGTACACGCTCGCCGTCGATCGCGCCGACAGTGACGTGGCACATCTGTATGATCCGCTGCATCCGGCGGTGCTGCGCCTGGTGCAGTTCGCGACCGAGGCGGCGCTGCGCATGCGCATGCCGGTGTCGGTGTGCGGGGAGATGGCGTCCAACCCGCGGCTGTCGCCGCTGCTTCTGGGGCTTGGTCTGCGCAGCTTCAGCATGAACGCTTCCGCGGTGCCGCGGGTGAAGCAGGCGGTGCGCGCCGCCAGGATCGACGACTGCGCCCGCTTCGCGCGCCGTGTGATGGAGCAGTCGGACCCGGCGCGGATTCAGGAACTGGTCCTCGGCGCCGCCGCGCCCTGATGCCGAATTGGCAGCCGCGAGGCCGCCGGCTACCGTCGCGGCCGCAACGGGAGAACGTCATGAAGCAACAGAACCTCATCGTCGCGGTCGGCCTGCTGCTTGCCGCCGCCGCCGCCGTCCCGGCCGCCGCCGCGCCGCCGCCCGCCGTCGTCACCGAGGAGGCGATGGTGCCGTCGGGCGATCCGGGCATCGACATCTACGTGCGCAACAAGCGTCCGGCGGACATGACGCAGTTCGCGCCGGACCGCACGCTGGTGTTCGTGCATGGCGCGACCTATCCCGCCAGCACCGCCTTCGACCTGGAGCTCGGCGGCACGTCGTTCATGCAGGACCTCGCCGAGCACGGGTTCGACGTCTATCTGCTCGACCTGCCCGGCTATGGCCGCTCGACCCGCCCGGCGCAGATGGCGCAGCCGGCCGACGCCAATCCGCCGATCGAGACCACCGCCGACGCGGTACGCCATTACGGGGCGGTCGTCGCCTACGTGCTGCATCGGCGCAACCTGTCGCGGCTGGACGTGATGGGCTGGTCCTGGGGCACCTCCATCGCCGCCGGCTTCGCGACCGAAAAGCCGGAGCAGGTGGAGCGGCTGGTGCTCTACGCGCCGATCTGGATCGTGCAGGGCGAGGTGGCGGCGATCGGCGGCAACGGCAGGCTCGGCGCCTATCGCACCGTCACCGCCGACTCGGCCAAGCAGCGCTGGCTGCGCGGCGTCGCGCCGGAGAACGTCGCCGGCCTGATTCCGGACGGCTGGTTCGAGGCGTGGCAGCAGGCGACCTGGGCAACCGACCCGGCCGGCAGCGCGCAGACGCCGCCGGTGCTGCGCGCGCCCAACGGCGTGATAAAGGATTTGCGCGGCTACTGGATGAGCGGAAAATCCACCTACGACCCGGCGAAGATCACCGCGCCCACGCTGCTGGTGCAGGCGGAGTGGGACCACGACACGCCGCCTTACATGTCGTACGCGCTGTATCCGCTGATCGTGAACGCGCCGTGGAAACGCTACGTGCAGATCGGCGCGGGCACGCACACGGTCATCATGGAGAAGAACCGCCGGCAGTTGTTCTCGGTGGTGGAGGAATTCCTCACCGAGCCGGCCCACCCCGCGCCCTGAGCCGACAGGAGACCGCCATGCGCCTCTATCGCTTCCCCAAAGCCAACGGCCCCGACGACCTGACGCTGGACGAGGCGCCGACGCCGCAGCCGCAGCGCGGCCAGGTGCTGCTGCGCATGCGCGCCTGGTCGCTCAACTACCGCGACCTGATGGTGGCGACCGGCCGCTACGGCGGCGGCGGCACGCGGCCCGGCCTCGTGCCGCTGTCGGACGGTGCCGGCGAGGTGGTCGCGGTCGGCGCCGAGGTGCGCCGCGCCAGGCCGGGCGATCGCGTCTGTCCGACCTTCATGCAGGGCTGGCCGGGGGGCGAGGTGATCGCGGAGGCGCGGCAGCGCGCGCTCGGCGGCGGCATCGACGGCGTGCTGGCCGAGCATGTGCTGGTGGACCAGGAAGATCTGGTGCATGTGCCGCCGCATCTCACGTTCGAGGAAGCGGCGACGCTGCCCTGTGCCGCGGTGACGGCGTGGAACGCCCTGTTCGGCGCGCGGCGGCTGCAGCCCGGCGAGACGGTGCTGGTGCTGGGCACCGGCGGCGTCTCGGTGTTCGCGCTGCAGTTCGCGCACCTGGCCGGCGCGCGCGTGATCGCGACATCGTCGAGCGCGGAGAAGCTGGCGCGCGTGCGCGCCCTGGGCGCGAGCGACGGCATCAATTATCGCGACACGCCGGAATGGCAGGACGCGGTGCGCGAACTGACCGGCGGGCGCGGCGCGGACTACGTCGTGGAAGTGGGCGGCGCCGGCACGCTGCAGCGCTCCGTCAACGCGGCGCGCATCGGCGGGCAGGTGGCGCTGATCGGCGTGCTGACCGGCGGCCAGATCGATCCCGCGCCGATCATGCGCCGCAACGTCACCCTG
>JAJZVE010000154.1 GCA_021845835.1 Pseudomonadota bacterium
CGAAGGCGCGTTCGTGGACGGCGGCGACCTCGACCAGTGGCGCGCGGCGCTGGCCAGGCCGACGCAGATGGTGCTGCTGGAAAGCCCGTCCAACCCGATGCTGGACGTGCTCGACCTGCCGGCGATCAGCCGCCTCGCGCACGACGCCGGCGCGCTGGTGGTGGTGGACAACGTGTTCGCCACCCCCCTGTTGCAGCAGCCGCTGCGGCTCGGCGCGGATGTCGTGGTCTATTCCTGCACCAAGCACATCGACGGCCAGGGCCGCGTGCTGGGCGGCGCGGTGCTCGGGGCGCAGGGCTGGATCGACGGCACGCTGCAGCCGTTCATCCGCAACACCGGGCCGACGCTGTCCGCCTTCAACGCCTGGCTGCTGCTGAAGGGGCTGGAGACGCTGCCGCTCAGGGTCGAAGCGGCGTCGCGGTCGGCGGCGCAGATCGCCGATTTCCTGGCAACCCAGCCGGGGGTGCGGCGCGTGCTGTATCCGACGCGGCCCGACCATCCGCAGCACGCGCTGGCGATGGCGCAGATGACCGGCGGCGGCACGCTGGTGAGCTGCGAACTCGAAGGCGGCAAGCCGGCCGCGTTCCGACTGACGAACGCGCTGCGGCTGATCCGCATCTCCAACAATCTCGGCGACACGAAATCGCTGGTCACGCATCCGGCGACCACCACACATATGCGCATCGGCGCGGAGGAGCGGGCGCGGCTGGGCATCGGCGACGGCGTGCTGCGGCTGTCGGTCGGGCTTGAGGACGCGGCAGACCTGATCGACGACCTCGCACGGGCGCTGCGCGCGACTTGATGAACGCAACCGGCTGGACAGGGCGCGGCGGAACGCGCCCAATGCGGCCCCGATGACGGACGGCTACACCGCGACCACACGCAGCATCCGCGTGACCGTGCGCAGTTTCTATCTGGCGGACCAGTCGCGGCCGGACGAGGGTACGTATGTCTGGGCCTATCGCATCCGCATCGAGAACTTCAGCCGCGAGACGGTGCAGTTGCTGCGCCGCACCTGGCTGATCACCGACGCGCGCGGGCGCACGCAGCGGGTGCAGGGCGCGGGCGTGGTGGGCCAGCAGCCGGTGCTGGAGCCGGGCGAGGCGTTCGAATACACCTCCGGCACGCCGCTGGAGACGCCATCCGGCTTCATGGCCGGCACCTACCATATGGTCACCACCGATTCGGGGGAGGCGTTCGACGTGACCATTCCCGCCTTCAGCCTCGACAGCCCCGATGCGGACACGCGCGTGCATTGAGCGCGCGCCCCCGCTCCTTGCGGCGGACCGATGTCCGCCCACATCGCGCGCTGATCAACGGTTGCGCCAGCGAGGAAGGTCCGCCAGTGAACATCATCCCGTCTCCGGCCGGTCTGGCCTCCGACCCGGCGGCGCCGCAGACCGCGGACCGGCCGACGCGCGAGGCGGCGGAAGCGGCGGTGCGCACGCTGCTGCGCTGGGCCGGCGACGACCCGGCGCGCGAGGGACTGCGCGACACCCCGGCGCGCGTCGCCCGCGCCTACGAGGAGCTGTTCGCCGGCTACACCGTCGATCCGGTGGCGCTGCTGGCCCGCACCTTCGCCGAGACCGACGGCTACGATGAGATCGTGCTGCTGCGCGACATCCGGCTGGAAAGCTACTGCGAGCACCACATGGTGCCGATCATCGGCCGTGCCCATGTCGGCTATCTGCCGCACCGCCGCGTCGTCGGCATCAGCAAGCTGGCGCGGCTGGTGGAGGCCTACGCGCGACGGCTGCAGATCCAGGAGAAGCTGACGGCGCAGATCGCCAACACCATCCAGGACGTGCTGCAGCCGCGCGGCGTGGCCGTGGTGATCGAGGCGACGCACCAGTGCATGACCACGCGCGGCGTCCACAAGCCGGGGGCGACGATGGTGACCAGCCGCATGCTCGGCGCCTTCCGCGACGACCCGACCACGCGGCGGGAATTCCTGGCGATGATTCGCGGCCCGATGCCGGCGATCACGGAGTAGCCAGCAGGCGCCGCAGGGTCGGCTCGATCGCCTCCGCCATGCGCGCCTGCGCCGCCGGCGCCGGGTGCAGCGGCGGCTCCGGCGGCCGCAGCAACGGGTCCAGGAACTGCGCCGGATCGACCGCGCCATCCCTGAGGAAGATCGCCGACAGGTCGAGATAGGTAACGCCCGCAACCCGGTCCTGGCCGTAGCGCGCGGCCAGCGCGGCGTTCACCGCGGCGGTGGTCTGGCTCGCCCAGGCGCTGCGGATGCTGGGCAGGATGCCGAGCAGCACAATGCCGGTGTGCGGCAACCGGCGCCGCACCTGGGTCACCACGGCCGCGATGCCCTGCACCGTGTCGGCGGCCGACCAGTGCAGCCGGCCGAGGTTGTTGGCCCCGATCAGGATCACCGCCGCGCGCGGCGCGATGGCGTCGATCTCGCCGTGCTCGATCCGCCACAGCAGATGCGCCGTGGCATCGCCCCTGAAGCCGAGATTGACGGCGTGGCGGGCGCCGTAGAACCGCTGCCACACCGGCCGGAAATCCTGCCAGGGCGGCGGGCCGGCGCGCTCGTAATCCTGCGTGATCGAGTCGCCGAGGAACACCAGATCGACGCGTTCGCGATGGATTTCCGCCAGCTTCGCCGCGTGCCGGGCGCGCCACCAGGGCAGGTCCATGCGCGAGATCGGCGTCGCCGCGGGCGGCGGCGCGGCGGCGGCCAGCAGCAGCGCGGCGAGCGCCAGCGCCGCCAATCGTGTCGCGTGTCTGGTCGCGCGCCTCACCGCACCGCCAGCCACGCCACCGATCCGAGCCCCGCGACCAGACAGTAATAGGCGAATGGATTGAGCGCCCAGTCGTCATTGCGGCGGAAGTAGCGCATCAGGAACGCGGTGCTGAGGAAGGCGGTGACACCGGCCACCGCCGCCGCCGCCGCCGCGAGCGAGAACGTCCCCGGCGCCATGCCCGCGCGCAGCAGCTTCGGCACCTCCAGCACGGTCGCGCCGAGGATGATCGGGGTGGCGATCAGGAACGAGAAATGCGCCGCCCCCTCGTGATCGATGCCGCGCACGAGGCCGCCGACGATGGTGGCGCCGGAGCGCGAGATGCCGGGCACCAGCGCCGAGCACTGCCAGATGCCGATCACCAGCGCGTCCTTGGCCGTGAGGCTGGCGAGCTTGCGGTGCCCGCGCGCGCGGATGCGCTCGCCGAACAGCAGCAGCAGCCCGTTGACGGCAAGCACCAGCGCCGCCACCAGGGGCGCGCCGAACAGGGTGCGGAAGAACTTTTCCAGCACGAAGCCGAGCACCACCGCCGGGATAGTGGCGATCACGATCAGCCCCAGCACGCGGCGGCTCTCGCCGGCGTGATGCGTGCCGGCCCGCCCCAGGACGCCCAGCAGCAGCGCCCACCAGTCGCGCCAGAAATACAGCAGCAGCGCCGTCGCGGTGCCGAGATGCAGCATCACCAGGAACGGCAGGAAGGACGGCGCACGCTGGTCGAGCGGCCAGCCCAGCAGGGAGGGCACCACCACGGCATGGCCGAGGCTCGACACCGGAAACAGTTCCGTCGCGCCTTGCAGCACGGCGATCAGCACAGCCTGGAGCGTGTTCATGCGGCCTCGTGACGGGAAACGGCTGAGGCTTCGTGGCCGAATCCGGCGCGCCTCGCAATGCCCGCGGGCGGGTCGCCGGTTCGCTTTGCCTCGGCGCCGCCGCGGCGGCTAAACTGGCCGCAGACCCGGAGACGCCTGCCCGCCATGCGGCTGTCCCATCTGCCCGCCGCGTCGCTGACGCGGATCGACCGCTATGTGCTGCGTCAGCTGCTGCTGGCGCTGTTCGCCGTCTCCGGCGGGCTGGTGGCGCTGATCTGGCTCACCCAGTCGCTGCGCTTCGTCGAGCTGGTGGTCAACCGCGGCCTGTCGTTCCGCGTGTTCTTCCAGCTCACCAGCCTGCTGATCCCGAACTTCGTCGCCGTGATCCTGCCGATCACCACGTTCGTGGTGGTGCAGTTCGTCTATCAGCGCCTGGCCGGCGACCGCGAACTGACGGTGATGCGCGCCGCCGGGCTGTCGCAGGTGGCGCTGGCGCGGCCGGCGCTGCTGCTGGCGGCGTTCGCGATGGCGTCCTGCTTCCTGCTCAATATCTGGGTCGTGCCGTCCGCCTTCACCGAATTCCGGCAATACCAGTTCGAAATCCGCAACCGGCTCGCCGCCTTCCTGCTGCAGGAAGGCGTGTTCACGCCGGTGTCCGATACCCTGACGGTTTATGTCCGTGCCCGCGACCGCGACGGCACGCTGCACGGCATCATGGTGGACGACGCGCGCGACAAGAACAGTCACGCCACCATCTTCGCCAAGCGCGGCCGGCTGATCGCCAGCGACGGCCCGCCGCGCGTGCTGCTGATCGACGGCTCGCGCGAGGAGATCGACCGCCAGACCGGCCGGCTGAACGTGCTGACCTTCGCCGAGAACTCCATCGACCTCACCCAGTCCGGCAAAGGCGAGGCGACGCGCCTGCGCGATCCCACCGAGATGTCGATCGAGGAACTGCTGCATCCCGCCCCGGGCATCGTCCCCGACCACGACCTGCCGAAGCTGACGGTGGAGGCGAACCGCCGCCTGTCCACGCCGTTCACCGCGCTCGGTTTCACGATGGTGGCGCTGGTCGCCTCGCTGACCGGCTCGTTCCGCCGCCACGGCGGCCTCATCCGCCCGCTGGTCGCGGTGCTGGCGGTGGTGGCGCTGCTGGCGCTGCAACTCGCGGTCACCAACCTTGCCGCGCGCAACACCGCGCTGGTGCCGCTGATCTGGGTGGAGGCGCTGCTGCCGGCCCTGGTATGCCTGTGGCTGCTGTTCGGGCCGCAGGCGCGGCTGGTGCCGCAGATTCTGGTCGTGCGGCTCGGAGCGGCCTAGCCAGGTCATGCCGTTCGCCACCACGCTCTCGCTCTATGTTGCCCGCGTGTTCATGTCCGCCGTGCTGGCCATGCTGGCCGCGCTGACCGGGCTGGTGGCGCTGTTCGACTTCATCGAGCTGCTGCGCCGCGCCGCCACCCGGCCGGAAGCGACGCTGGGCATCGTCGCCGAGATCGCGGCATTGCGGCTGCCCTGGGTCGGCATGCAGATCCTGCCCTTCGCCGTGCTGCTCGGCGCCATCATCGCGTTCTGGCGGCTGACCCGTTCCTCCGAACTGGTGGTGGCGCGCGCGGCCGGGGTATCGGCGTGGCAGTTCCTGTCCGCGCCGGTGCTGGGCGCCATCCTGCTCGGGGCCCTCGCGACCGGGGGGGTGACGCCGGTCTCGGCGGTCATGCGCGCCCGCGCCGAGGTGCTGGAGGACATTTATCTCAAGACCGGCAGCGGCCCGCTGGCGCTCAACGGCGGACAGTTGTGGCTGCGTCAGTCCGACCGCGGGCTGGACCCGCAGGGGGTGGCGATCCTGCACGCGCTTTCGGTCGGCGCCAAGGGCGGGGAACTCGACGCCAGGGACGTCAGTATCTTCCGCCTCGACGCCGGCGACCGGCCGATCCAGCGCATCGAGGCGAAGGCGGCGCGGCTGGAGGGTGGCGCCTGGCGGCTGCAGGACGCGCGCACCGTCACCCCCGGCCATCTGCCCGACGCGCCGCGCACCCTGATGCTGCCCACCGACCTGACGGTGAGCCGGGTACAGGAGAGCTTCGCGCCGCCGGACACGCTCTCGGTCTGGACGTTGCCCGGCTTCATCGCGCTGCTGGACCGCTCGGGCTTCTCCTCGATCCGCCACCGGCTGCATTTCCAGACCCTGCTGGCCCTGCCGCTGCTGTGCGGCACCATGTGCCTGCTCGGCGCGGGGTTCTCGATGCGGCCACAGCGGCGCGGCGGGGTGGCGCAGATGATCGGCAGCGGCGTCGCCGCCGGCTTCTCGCTGTTCGTCGTCTCCAAGCTCGCCGAGGAATTCGGCCAGTCCGGTGCGCTGCCGCCGCTGCTCGCCGCCTGGGCGCCGGCCGCCTCCGGACTGATGCTGTCGGTGGCACTGCTGCTGCACCTGGAAGACGGCTAGGTGGCTGGCGGCAGTATCCGGCGGGCGCTGCGGCGCGCGGCGGCGCTGATCGTGCTGGCGGCGCCGGTTCCCGCGCCGGCGCAGATGCCGCCGCCCCCTGCCGCCACATTCCACGCCCCGCCGATCGCGCCGGTGCAGCGCGATCAGCCGGTGTTCTACCACGCCGACAGCGCCACCTATGACCGCGACCGCGGCATCGTCACCCTCACCGGCCATGTCGAGATCTGGCAGGGCGAGCGCGTGCTGCGCGCCGACAAGGTGACCTATGACCGCAACACCGATGTCGCCGCCGCGTCGGGCCATGTCGTGCTGCTCGACCCGAGCGGGCAGGTGATATTCGCCGACTATGCCGAGCTGTCGCAGGGACTGAAGGACGGCGTCCTGTCCAGCTTCCGCGCCCAACTGGCCCAGAACGGCAAGCTGGCGGCCAACGGCGCGCGCCGCATCGACGCGCGGATCAACGAGCTGAGCCGCGTCATCTACTCCGCCTGCAACGCCTGCAAGGACGACCCGAACGGGCCGCTGCTGTGGGACGTGCGCGCCCGTTCGGCGGTGCAGGACATCGACAACAAGCGGATCGAGTACTACGACGCGGTGGTGGACATGTACGGCGTGCCGGTCGCCTACATGCCGTATTTCACCGCCCCCGACCCGTCGGCCAGGCGCGCCAGCGGCTTCCTGATCGCCACCCCGGGCTATTCCAAGTATCTCGGCGCGTTCGCCGCAGTCCCGTACTACTGGGCGATCGACGGCAGCAGCGACGCCACCATCACGCCGATCTTCTCCTCGCTGCAGGGCGGCGGCGTCGATCTGCAGGTGCGCCATGCCTTCGACAACGGCACGGTCACGGTCAACACCTCGCTCGCGCGCGACCAGGGCACGCTCGCCAGCGACCTGTTCGCCACCGGCCAGTTCGCGATCACCGACGAATGGCGCTGGGGCTTCGACCTGCAGCGCGCCACCTCGGCCAACTACTTCCGCGACTACCAGGTGCCCGGGCTGGTCGATGTGCTGACCAGCACCGTCTATCTGGAAGGGTTCGGCCAGGGCTCCTATTCGCGGCTGGACGCGCGCGCCTATCAGGGCCTCGTCACCAGCATCGTCAACACCGAGCTGCCGTTCGTGCTGCCGCGCTACGAATACAGCTTCGTCGGCGAGCCGGACGCGCTCGGCGGCCGCAGTTCGATCGACGCCGGGGCCTTCAACGTGCTGCGCCAGGTCGGCACCAACACGCAGCGCGCCAATCTCAGCCTGGACTGGGAACGCCCGGCCACCGGCGCGCTCGGCGATCTGTGGAAGCTCGTGCTGCACATGGACAGCGCCGCCTACAACGCGACCAAGCTCAACCAGATGCCGAGCTGGGGCGAGGTGAACGCCGCCTCCTCGGCGCAGGCGATGCCGACGATCGCCCTGGAGGGCCGCTGGCCGTTCATGCGCAGCGGCGGCGGCACCCAGCTGATCGAGCCGATCGTGCAGCTGATCGGCGCGCCGCGCGGCAGCAGCTATGGCGCGGTGCGCGGCGCCAACGGCGCGCCGATCTATCTGAACACGCTGATCCCGAACGAGGACAGCATGGATTTCGAGTTCACCGACGCCTCCCTGTTCGCGCTCAACCGCTTCCCCGGGGTGGATCGGCTGGAGGGCGGGGCGCGGGCAAACGTGGCGCTGCACGGCACCTGGTATTTCGGCAACGGCCAGGACGTGGATGCGCTGATCGGCCAGGGCTACCGCACCAATCCCGATCCCGCGTTCCCGGTCAATTCCGGGCTGAGCCAGACCGAGACCGACGTGGTGAGCCATATTTCCTACACGCCGGACCAGTATTTCGACATCACGTCGCGCCAGCGGTTCGACCACCGCAACATGGACCTGAACTTCTTCGACGGGCTGGCCAGCGCCGGGCCGTCCTGGCTGAAGCTCAACACCGGCTACATCTACGAGACCTACAATCCGTACACCTACTACGACTTCGTCCCGACCGGGGTGCTGATCAACAACACGACCGTGCCGAACCAGCCGTACCTGACCACCGGACCGATCAACGAGCTGACCGTCGGGGCCAGCACCAGTTACGGGCCCTGGCACGCCTCCGCCACGGTGCGGCGCGACCTGGCGCAGCAGAAGATGATCTCGGTCGGCGGCACGGCGTCCTATGAGGACGAATGCTTCATCTTCAGCGCCAATTATTTCCGGCTCTACACGTCGTTCAACGGCGGCAGCGGCGCTACGATCTTCTATCTGCAGATCAGCCTGAAAACACTGGGTACGTTCAACGTCAATGGGCTATGACGCCCCTGTTGCCGCCGTCCCGCCTGGAGTGATGACTCGCCATGCGATCGCGCCTGTTTCCCGCCCTGCTCCTGGCCGCCCTGCTCTGTGGCGGCGCCGTGCCGGCCATCGCCGCGACCGCGCCGCCGGACGGCGGCGGCGGTGCGGTCATCGTCGCCATCGTCAACGGCGACGTGATCAGCCGCGAGGACGTGGGGAACCGCGCCCGGCTGTTCGCGCTCTCCACCGGCCTGCCGATCTCGCAGGAGGTGCTGGACCGGCTGACCCCGCAGATCACCCGCCAGCTGATCGACGAGCGGCTGCGCCTGCAGGAGGTGCAGCGCCGGCGCATCCTGGTCGCCGATGCCGACATCGCCAGGGCGATCGAGGAGGTGGAGGCGCGCAACAACATGCCGCCGGGGACGTTGCGCAAACGCCTCGAATCCGACGGCGTGGCCTATCGCACGCTGGTTGACCAGATCCGCGTGCAGATCGGCTGGACCCGCGTGCTGCGCCAGCAGCTCGGCGCGCAGGTGCAGATCAGTGACACCGACATCGCCGAGCAGGAGCGGCTGCTCAAGCAGCAGGTGGGCCAGACCGAGTTCCATATCGGCGAGATCTTCATCCCGGTGGAGAACCCGAACCAGGCCGAGGAGGCGCGCCGCTTCTCC
>JAJZVE010000155.1 GCA_021845835.1 Pseudomonadota bacterium
CGCCGGCCCGACGGGCGCGGATCAGGTCGGCGGTGCCATGCGCCGAGCTGGTCAGCCGCGGCAGCCGCCGTGGCGCCCCGTGCGGCACCCGGCCCGCGCGCAGATGCAGCCCCGCATGCAGCTGCGCCGCCAGCCGCCAGTCGCCGGCCACCGCCAGCGCCAGCCGCCGCTGCCGGCACGCCGCGGCAATGCGCCGCGCCAGCGCCGGCCGCTCCGGCAGGTCGTCATCGCGCAGCACCACGCCCGCCAGCCCGCGCGGCAGGCGCCGGATCGCCGACACCGGGTCCGGCAGCCGGCGCGCGTCGGTGAACAGCCACAGCACCGGCACGCATGCCCCCCGCGACTGCCGCCGCACCTTGACCGCGCGCGCCCAGCCGACCAGCCTCGCGTCCATGTCCACACCTCCCTCGGCCGACACCGCTGCGGCCGCGATCGCCGCCAACCTCGCCGCCGTGCGCGCCCGCATCGCCGCCGCCGCACGCCGCGCCGGTCGGGCGCCCGAGGATGTGGCGCTGGTGGCGGTTTGCAAGACGCACCCGGCCAGCGCCGTACTGCAGGCGATCCAGGCCGGCCAGCGCCGTTTCGGCGAGAACCGCGTGCAGGAAGCGGCGGCGAAATTCCCCCCCCTGCGCGCCGCCTGCCCCGATCTGCGTCTGCACCTGATCGGCGGGCTGCAGACCAACAAGGCGCGCGACGCGCTGCGGCTGGCCGACGTGATCGAGACGCTGGACCGTGCGCGCCTGGCCGATGCGCTGGCCGACGCCGCCGACCGCGAAGGCCGGCTGCCGACGCTGCTCGTGCAGGTGAACACCGGCGACGAGCCGCAGAAATCCGGCATCGCCCGCGCCGAGGCCGATGCCTTCGTCGCCGCCTGCCGGCGACGCTTCGGCGCGGCGCTCGCCGGGCTGATGTGCATCCCGCCAGCGGACGCCGACCCGGCACCGCATTTCGCATGGCTCGCCGCCTGCGCCGCGCGACATGGGCTCGGCGTGCTGTCGATGGGCATGTCAGCCGATTTCGAGGTCGCCATCGCCCACGGCGCGACGCATGTGCGGGTCGGCACCGCCATCTTCGGCCATCGCCCCGCCGCCGTTGCGCGCTGAGCGCCGGCACGCGCTGCTTGCACCGTGGCACACCGCGGCGTATGCGTCCGCGGCCCAGCACACGGAGGGCGCTACGATGCAATTGCGACGTTGCGGGCGCGCTCGAGGCGTCGCTTGACGGTGGCGGTCGCGGCCGGCGCGGCGCGCGTGGCGCCGCTGCGAACGGCGGTCCTGTTGGGCGTCCTGGGCGTCGTCTACGGCGACATCGGCACCAGCCCGCTCTATGCGTTCAAGGCAAGCCTCGACCATTTCAGCGCCACCGGCATCACGCACTGGGAGGTGATGGGCATCCTGTCGCTGATCTTCTGGTCGCTGGTGCTCATCGTCACCGTGAAATACGTGCTGCTGGTGATGCGCGCCGACAACCGCGGCGAGGGCGGCATCCTGGCGCTGATGGCGCTGGCGCAGCGGGTCGCCGACAATCCGCGGCTGCGCCAGGTGCTGGTGCTCGCCGGCATCGGCGGTGCCTGCCTGTTCTTCGGCGACGGCGTGATCACGCCGGCCATCTCGGTGCTCTCCGCGGTCGAGGGGCTGGAGATCGCGGCGCCGCAGCTCAAGGAATTCGTGCTGCCGATTTCGGTCGCGGTGATCGTGCTGCTGTTCACCGTACAGTATCGCGGCACGCACACGGTCGGGCGCATCTTCGGCCCGGTCATGGCGGTATGGTTCGCCGCCATCGGTCTGCTTGGCGCGATCGAGATCCTCCACAACCCGACGGTGCTGCTCGCCGTCTCGCCGGGCTACGCGGTCGGCCTGGTGGTCCACTACAGATGGCTTGCCTTCGTGGCGCTCGGGTCGGTCGTGCTGGCCGTCACCGGGGCGGAAGCGCTGTATGCCGACATGGGACATTTCGGCGCGCGGCCGATCCGCATCAGCTGGATCTTCTTCGTGCTGCCGAGCCTGGTGCTGAACTATTTCGGCCAGGGCGCACTGGTGCTGTCGCGCCCGGCGGCACTGGAAAACCCGTTCTTCATGCTCGGCCCCGACTGGCTGCGGCTGCCGATGGTGATCCTGGCGACGATGGCGACGGTGATCGCGAGCCAGGCGGTGATCTCCGGCGCCTATTCGATCGCGCGCCAATGCATGCAGCTCGGCTTCCTGCCGCGCATGACCGTCCGCCACACCAGCGCCACCGAGGAAGGCCAGATCTACGTCCCGCAGATCAACACTTTCCTGCTGCTCGGCGTGGTGGCGCTGGTGCTGGCGTTCAAGACCAGCGACAACCTGGCCGCCGCCTACGGCATCGCCGTCACCGGCACCTTCCTCTGCACCTGCGTGCTGGCGGCGGAGGTATTCCGCCGGCAGTTCCATTGGTCGGCGCTGGCGAGCTACGGGCCGTTTGGCTTCTTCTTCCTGGTTGACTGCGTGTTCTTCGCCGCCAACCTGCTGAAGGTGCCGGAAGGCGGCTACGTGCCGCTGGTGCTCGGCATCGCGCTGCTGGCGCTGATGACGTCCTGGAAGCGCGGGCGGGACCTGCTGCTGTCGCGCTGGCGCATGGACAGCCTGCCGCTCGCCTCCTTCCTGTCGCGCCTGCCACAGTCGCGCACGGTGCGCGTGCCCGGCATGGCGGTGTTCCTGACCGGCAACCCGGACTACGTGCCCGCGGCGCTGCTGCACAACCTCAAGCACAACAAAGTGCTGCACGAAAAAGTCCTGTTCGTGACGGTGAACAACCTGGACGTGCCGGAAATACCCGCGGAGGACCGCAGCACAGTGGCGCAGCTTGCGCCGGGCATCCATCGCGTCACCGTCCGCTACGGCTTCATGGAAAGTCCGAACCTGCCCCGCGACCTTGCCGCCCTGCGCACGGAGGGGGTGGCCTTCGACCCGATGCAGACGAGCTATTTCCTGGGGCGCGAGATGCTGGTGCCGGCGACGACGCCGAAGCTGCCGTTCTGGCGGCTGTGGCTGTTCCTGCTGATGGCACGCAACGCCGTCTCGGCGACCGAGTTCTTCCGCATCCCCAGCGACCGCGTGGTCGAACTGGGGGTGCGGGTGGCGATCTGAACGGCGGCGGCGGTCAGACGCGCCGCGCCCCGGCAATCGCGTGATACAGCCACAGCACGACGATCGCGCCGACGATCGCGACGATCATGCTGTAGAGATTGAACCCGGTGACGCCGGCGGCGCCGAAGGCGCTGAAGATGAAGCCGCCGACCACGGCGCCGACGATGCCAAGGACAATATCGAGGAAGATTCCCTCGCCGGCGTTATTGACGATCTTGCTGGCGATGAAGCCGGCGATCAGTCCCAGAACGATCCATCCGATGATCGACATTGTTTCGCCTTTCCTGCTCGGTCATTCTGCTCGTGGCGGGTCGCCAAACTGGCCGACCTAACGCCGCCGGAACTGAGGTTGTCCCGCCGGCGTTGCCGCAGAGCTTGGCTGAGCAGCCACCTATTTCATCGCACCTGGCCGCACAACGGCATTCACGACCGCGTTGGCCGGCATTTTTCCTGCGCGAAAAGGTCGGCGCCGTGCCCTCAGGGCATCTTCATGCCGGGCATCGCGTCCTGCGACGGCCCGGCCGCGCCGGGTTCCAGCACCGGGACCTGCACCGTCACCGGCGGCGCCCCGTCGAACTGCAGCGTAAGGGGGAAGGAGGCGCCGCGCAGCAGCGGCTGTTTCAGGCCGGTCAGCATGATGTGCAGACCGCCCGGCCTGAACACCACCGGCGTACCCGGCGGCAGCGGCACCGATTGCTGCATGCGCATGCGGGAGACGCCGCCTTCCTCGAAGCTCTCGTGCAGCATCGCCATGCCGGCGAGCGGCGTGGCGGCGCCGGTCAGCCGCTGTGCGGCCCCGTGGGCGATCAGGGTCAGGAACACCGCCGCGCTGCGTCCGGCACCCGCGCTGGCCCGTGCCCAGGGATGGACCACCTCGACGACGGGCGGCTGCGCGACGGCGGGCGCGACGGCCGCCACCACCGCGGCGGCGCCGAGCAACAGAAGGTCGCGGCGCGCCGCCCTCATCCCGCCCCCATGTGCCTGGCGATATCGGCCGCCATCTGGCCCGCCGGTTCGTCCGCCGCGATCGGCGCGATGAAGCGCCCCTGCGGCCCCATCAGATACAGGATCGAGCTGTGGTCCATCGTGTAGTCGTCCGGTCCTTCGCCGGTGCGGTGCCTGGCGTAATAGACGCGGTATGCGCGGGCGACCCTGGCGATCTGCTCCGGCGTGCCGGTGAGGCCGAGGATGCGCGGGCTGAACGCCGCGGCGTAGTCGCGCACCACCCTGGGCGTGTCACGCAGTGGATCGACGGTGATGAACAGCGGCTGCAGCCGCTCCGCCCGCTTGCCGAGCCGGTCGAGCGCGCCGGCCACGGCGGTGAGCGTGGTCGGGCAGACATCGGGGCAGAACGTGTAGCCGAAATAGACCAGCAGATAGCGCCCACGCAGATCGCGGTCGGTCACCGCATGGCCCGCGCCGTCGGTGAGCGCGAACGGTCCGCCGATGCCGCCGACCGGCTGCGCCGCGTCGTGTGACAGGTAGAGCCAGCCGCCCGCCCCCGCGATCAGCACCAGCAGAAAGGCCGCCACCGGCAAGCCCCAGACCCGCCAGCGTGCGGTCATCGCGAGTGCCTCACCGGCGTTGGTGGAGCCAAGGGGAGTCGAACCCCTGACCTCCTGAATGCCATTCAGGCGCTCTCCCAACTGAGCTATGGCCCCGAACCGCCGCGGCGGCTCCCAAGCGGGAGCCGCGCATATAGGCCCGCGACGGGCAGCCGATCAAGGGGGCGCGGTCGTTCACGCCGCCAGTTTCAGGTCGGGATGCACGCTGAACGCCGCCTCGGTCTGCTCGCGCAGTTCGGCGACGGTGACGCCGGGCGCGGTATCCGTCAGCACCAGCCCGTCCGCGGTCACATCGAACACGCCGAGATCGGTCACCACCAGATCGACCACCCGCGTGCCGGTGAGCGGCAGCGTGCAGTGTTTCAGCAGCTTCGGCTTGCCGCCCGCCGTATGCTCCATCAGCACCACCACGCGCGGCACGCCGGCGACCAGGTCCATCGCGCCGCCCATGCCCTTCACCATCTTCCCCGGAATCATCCAGTTGGCCAGGTCGCCCTGCTCGGACACCTGCAGCGCGCCGAGGATGGAAAGGTCGATGTGGCCGCCGCGCACCATCGCGAAGCTGGCGGCGCTGTCGAAGAAGCTCGTGGTCGGCAGCTCCGTCACCGTCTGCTTGCCGGCGTTGATGAGGTCGGGATCCTCCTCGCCCTCGAACGGGAACGGTCCCATGCCCAGCATGCCGTTCTCGCTGTGCAACTGGATCGACATCCCCGGCGGGATGTGGTTGGCGACCAGCGTCGGGATGCCGATGCCGAGATTGACGTAGAACCCGTCCTTGAGCTCGCGCGCGGCGCGCGCCGCCATTTCGTCCCTGGTCCAGGCCATGTGCCGCTCTCCCTTCGCTCAGGCGCGCTTGCGGACGGTGCGCTGCTCGATGCGCTTGTTCACGTTGACCAGCGCCGTCAGCCGTTGCACGAACACGCCGGGGGTCTGGATGAGGTCGGGGTCGATTTCGCCCGGCTCGACCAGCATCTCCACCTCCGCCACCGTGACCTTGGCCGCGGTCGCCATAATCGGGTTGAAATTCCGCGCCGTCTTCCGATAGACGAGATTGCCTTCGGTGTCGGCCTTCCAGGCATGGATGATGGCGAGGTCGGCGCGCAGCCCGCGCTCCATCAGATAGGACACGCCGTCGAACTCGCGCACTTCCTTGCCTTCGGCGATCAGCGTGCCGACGCCGGTACGGGTGAAGAACGCCGGGATGCCGGCGCCGCCGGCGCGGATGCGCTCGGCCAGCGTGCCCTGCGGGTTGAACTCGATCTCCAGCTCGCCGGCCAGGTATTGCCGCGCGAACGTCTGGTTCTCGCCGACATAGGAACTGATCATCTTGCGGATCTGGCGCGTCTGCAGCAGCAGCCCGAGGCCGGCGTCGTCAATCCCGGCATTGTTGGAGATCACGGTGAGCTCGCGCACACCCGACTCGCGGATCGCCTCGATCAGCGCGGTCGGGATGCCGCACAGACCGAACCCCCCCGACATGATCGTCATGCCGTCCCGCAGCACGCCCGCCAGCGCCGCGGTTGCATCGGGATAGATCTTGTTGACCGCCACCGCTCTGCCCTTCTCGCCGCCCGTCCGCGGCGCAAGCTGCCACCCCGGCGGGCCGGATGCAATCCGGCGCTCAGGAACGCGGACGGGCGGAACGCCGCCTGGGTCGCCGCTCGCGGCCGATTTCAGCAGGTGTCAGGCTTTGCCGAACCTGCCGGCGCAACGACCCGCCGGCATTGCCGGTTGCGTTGCCGTCTAGTTCTGGCGCGCGCGGGCAATCTCGGCACGGACCTGTTCGGCGAGGGCAGGATTGGCGCGGCGGATCTGCGCCACGCGCAGCGCCGCCGCCGGTCCGTGAATCGGTATCATCTCCCACCGTTCCAGGAAGAGCAGGTCGGCGATCAGCGCATGGTCGTGCGTGGCGGCCATGACGCGGCGAACCGCATCCGTCTGCGCCCGGCTGAAATCGGGCAGAAGGGCCGAATCGGGCATGCTGGATTACCTCAAGGGAACGACAGGGTCGGGCGGCCATCCTCACAGGTTGGGGGTTCGCCCGCCCGCTGTTCTAGCGCGGCAGGCAAAACAATCGAGCGACAGCTTCGTGACTTCCGGATGACGTCACGCGGGCGTTAACAATCCTTGAAACTTCCGGACAATTGTCGGACAGATGCCGACGGAGCGGGTGGCCGCTGCGCCACCCGCCCGGCCCGCGTTCAGTAACGATATTGTTCGTGCTTGAACGGTCCGCTTGGCGCCACCCCGATATACTCGGCCTGTTTCGCGCTGAGCCGCGTCAGCCTGGCGCCCACCTTCGCCAGATGCAGCGCCGCCACCTTCTCGTCGAGCGCCTTCGGCAGCGTATAGACCTGCCGCTGGTACTTGCCCTCCGGTGCGTTCCACAGCTCGAGCTGCGCCAGCACCTGGTTGGTGAAGCTTGCGCTCATCACGAAGCTTGGGTGGCCGGTGGCGTTGCCAAGATTAACCAGCCGGCCCTCGGACAGCACGATCAGCCGCCGGCCGTCGGGGAACACCACCTCGTCCACCTGCGGCTTGACGTTCTCCCAGCGATGGTTGCGCAGCGCGTCGATCTGGATCTCGGAATCGAAATGGCCGATGTTGCAGACGATGGCGCGGTTCTTCATCCGCCGCATGTGATCGATGGTGATGACGTCGATATTTCCGGTAGCGGTGACGAAGATGTCGCCGGCGGGCGCCGCGTCCTCCATCGTCGTCACTTCGTAGCCCTCCATCGCCGCCTGCAGCGCGCAGATCGGGTCGACTTCCGTCACCATGACGCGGCAGCCGGCGTTGCGCAGGCTGGCGGCCGAGCCCTTGCCCACGTCGCCGAAGCCGTTCACCACAGCGACCTTGCCGGCCATCATCACGTCGGTGCCGCGGCGGATGGCATCCACCAGGCTTTCGCGGCAACCGTAAAGGTTGTCGAACTTGCTCTTGGTGACACTGTCGTTGACGTTGATCGCAGGCACGCGCAGCGTACCGGCCTTCGCCATCTCGCGCAGGCGATGCACGCCGGTCGTGGTTTCCTCGGAAATGCCGCGCACGTCGGCCAGCATGTCGGGATGCTTGTCGTGCATCAGCAAGGTCAGGTCGCCGCCGTCATCGAGGATCATGTTCGGCGTCCAGCCCTCCGGACCCCGGATGGTCTGCTCGATGCACCACCAGAATTCCTGCTCGTCCATGCCCTTCCAGGCGAATACGGGCGTACCGGCGGCGGCAATGGCGGCGGCCGCGTGGTCCTGGGTGGAGAAGATGTTGCACGACGACCAGCGCACCGTGGCGCCGAGCTTCTCCAGCGTCCGGATCAGCACCGCGGTCTGGATGGTCATGTGCAGGCAGCCGGCGATGCGCGCGCCCTGGAGCGGCCTGGAGGCGCCATATTCCTCGCGCAGCGCCATCAGGCCGGGCATCTCGTCCTCGGCCATTGCGATTTCCTTGCGGCCCCACTCCGCGAGCGCGATGTCCTTGACCTTGTAATCCTGGGCGACGGCGGTATCCGGCATGATGCGGCGCTCCTATGACATGGGTGCTGGGTATATAAGGACATCCTTATGCCGGCAACTTGTCTGTCCAGAACCGCGACCATAGGTTCCGGCCGTGATCCAGGGGGACAGGATGATGGGTGCCGGCCAACTGCATGCGGACCAGGTCGCCTACTGGAGCGGCGCCGGCGGGGAACGCTGGGTGGCCGAGCAGGCGCACAGCGACGTCATGCTCGCACCCATCGCCGCGGCGGCAATCGCGCGCGCCGCGCCGCGTACGGATGAGCGCGTGCTCGATATCGGCTGCGGCTGCGGCGCGACCACGCTCGCTCTGGCCAACATCGTCAGCCGTGGTCACGCGACCGGCCTCGACGTCTCGGGGCCGGTGCTGGCGGTGGCGCGCCAGCGCGCAGCCGACATTGCCAACGTCTCGTGGGTCCATGCCGACGCCGCCGCACACGATTTCGCGCCGGGCAGCTTCGATCTGCTGTTCTCGCGTTTCGGCGTGATGTTCTTCGGCGACCCGACCGCCGCCTTCGCCCGGCTGCGCACGGCGGCCCGGCCGGGCGCGCGGCTGGTATTCGCCTGCTGGCGCCGGCTGAACGAGAACCCGTGGATGATGGTGCCGCTGCTGGCGGCGCAGACCGTGGTGCCGCCACTGCCGCGGCCAGGACCGGACGACCCCGGCCCGTTCGCCTTCGCCGATC
>JAJZVE010000156.1:0-6172 GCA_021845835.1 Pseudomonadota bacterium
CTCTTCCGATCTCTGGGTGCTGTTGCGCACCGACTGGTCGAAGCGGTCGGGCGACGCGTACGCGAACGTCCGCGCCGACGGCGCGCACACGCCGGGGCCGGATGTCGGCGCGATCAGGTTTCTGGTAGAGGAACGCGACGTGATGGGCTTCGGCACCGAGACGATCGGCACCGATGCAGGCCAGGCCTTCGGGTTCGAGCCGCCGTTCCCCGCCCATTTCTTCATGCACGGCAAGGGCCGCTATGGCTTGCAGTGTCTGTGCAACCTTGATCAACTGCCGCCTACCGGCGCGCTGATCGTGGCGGCGCCGCTGAAGATCAAGGGCGGTTCGGGCAGCCCGCTGCGCGTGCTGGCCCTGGTCACGTCATAGGGAGGTATGGAATGCGGGTTCGCGGATCCTTTGCCGTTGCCTTGCTGGCCGCGGGATTGCTGTCCTTCGCGGCGCAGGCGCAGACCTTCATGGCGCAACTGGACGGCGCGAGCGAGGTGCCGCCGAAGCAGACCCAGGGCATGGGCGAGCTGAAGGCGACGCTCGATCCGGCGACCAAGGTGCTGAGCTACACGCTGACCTATCGCGACCTGAGCGGCCCGGCGACGGCGGCGCATTTCCACGGCCCGGCGGCGCCGGGGGCGAACGCCGGCGTGCAGGTGCCGATCAAGCCGCCGGCCAGCCCGGCAAAAGGCACCGCCAGGCTCACCGACGCGCAGATCGCCGAACTGATGGACGGCAAGTGGTACGTGAACGTGCATACCAAGGCGAATCCCGGCGGGGAGATTCGCGGGCAGGTAATGCGCGGCGGGATGTAGCGCGGGCCGAAGCCGGGGCCGTCGCGGACGTGCGACCTACGGGTCCACCGTCCACGACGGCCCGGCAATCCGTTCGATCGCCAGTTCGATCTCCAGGGCGCCGACGGGATGATTGACGGAAGGAAGGCTGTAGTCATAGCCGTCGTCGCAGTCCGCGAGGTGCCGGACGCGATAGTGGTTCGGCAGCAGCACCCGTTCAATGAGCGAGAGAAGCGAACCCGGTGTGATGGCAAACAGATGCTCGGTCGACCAGCGCGACGGCGGCACCGTCAGTCGGCGCTCGTATAAATAGGCGTGCGGCACGAACAGCAGCAGGCAGCCGCCGACGCGCAGCACACGAAACCACTCCCGCAGCGACGCGATCGGGTCCGGCAGGTGCTCCAGCACGTGGCTCGCATGCACGGCGTCCTGTGACTCGTCCGGGAACGGCAGGTGCAGGCCGTCGTAGCCAGGATAGTCGAGGCCGATGCCGACGGCGCCGGGCACGATCACCACGGCGTCCGAATCGCCGCCGCGCCAGCCGATGTCGAGGACGTTCGGGCCGCGGATGTAGCGGTCCCAGAACCCTTCGGCGCAGCGCCGCCCGTAGCACTTGCGGGACTCGAAGCCGACCGGGCGATTCGGATCAGGCATCACGTCGGTTCCCTGTCTTGATGAGTGTCTGTGGTCGGGATCCCCCGACCAGGGCGGCGGGCGGCGCCGACCGGCGGCGGCAAGTGCCCTCAGGAGAACGCGGCATCGGCAAGCGCGGGCGGCAGCGAAAGCAGGCCCGGCGCATCGGTCGCGGTCGGGTCATGCCCGGCGGTGCCGGCCGGCTGCCGGAAGGATCCCGTGATGGAGCCCCGCAACCGCATGCGTCCCGCGCCGGCAAGAGGGTCGATCCTGAGATAGAGCGATTCGCCCTCCGCCACATCGAAGGACCTGTCGAGCGAAGCCACGTCTCCGGTCACGGCGATTTCGTCCATCTGCGCGAGCGAGAATCCGTCCATGCGGAAGGCCCAGAACAGCTGCACCAGGTCGACCTTGTCGGTCATGCAGGTCAGCCGCAGCCGCACCCGCCCGCCGTGCCCTTCCAGGGCAGGGAAATACAGTTGCGGGTCGTCCTCGCTGGACGCGATCTCCAGCCACTGTTCCCTGACCTCGATCCGGCATCGGACGTGCGCGATGTCGATGTCCGTGATCGGCAGGATCCGCGTCGTGGATGGTGCCGGACGCAGCAACGGTTGCTCCGGCTGACTGAGGCGATGGCGCAACTGGCGTCGCGCCTCGTCGAGGTCCGCCGCCTGCGCGAACGCCAGCGCCTCCAGATCGGCAATGCGGCCGGACAGCGCGCGCATCGCCGCGGTCTGGTACTGCCCGCGCAGCATCTCCGCCATCTTGTCGGTGGTCTCGTAGATCAGGTTGCTGATCTGCTCGTTGGTGGCGGCGTGAGCGCGGAACAGACGCTGCGGCGGCGCGGGATGATGCCGCAGCAGGTGCATCAGTTTCGCCTGCAGCCCGCGGAACCGCGTCGTCAGCGACGACCAGTCGAACGGCGTGCCGGCCGCCATCATTTCCAGCGTGCGCACCATCCCGTCCCGCTCGATCGCGTCGGTGCAGGCGTCGTCATAGCGCATGCAGAACGGCACGCTCGGTTCGAGATGGGTGTGATAGCAGCCGATGCAGTCAGGGCCGGCAACCAGCGGCCAGACCTGCTGCTGATTCCAGACCCGCGCCAGCGGATGCACGGAGCCGAAGAACACGGCGGCCGGCACGCCCGCCGCCTGCGCCACGTGCGCGGGGAACGAGTCGATGCCGACGAAGGCCTGCGCATGCGCGATCAGGGCCAGCAGCATGTCCTGCGACACCGCTCCCTGCAGGTCCAGCACACGCCCCAGGGCGTCGCCGTCCGGCGGCACCAGGCGGCGTTCCTTGCCCACCAGCACGACGCGATCGAACACCTGCGCGCAGGCGCGCAGCAGGTCGCGCGCGCGCGCGGCCGACAAGGCGCGGCCGTGATGGCCGTTGCGCACGAACTCCAGATGCAGCACGCAATAGCTGCGCGGCGTGAGGCCGGCCGGCAGCCGTTCCGCCGGCTCGTGCGCCAGCAGGCGGTCGCGGAACTCCGCCAGTTGCGCCGCGCCGGCCGCGCGCAGCCCGAGGGCGCCGCAGATCAGCGCGTGGATGTCGAGCGGCAGCGAGTAGTTCACGTCCCGGATCGAGTGGATGGCGGCGATGCCGTCCGCCGCCAGCGCCGCCTGCAGCAGGCCGATGTCCTCGAATCGGGTGGTCCGCACGTCCGGCGCGCCGAGCAGCCGCAGCAGTTCCGGCCGCGGCGTGTTGATGACCACGTTCGCCCGCTGCTGCGGCGTCATGCCGCGCAGCTCCGCCGCCAGGTGCGGCAGCGCGCAGAAGATGTCGCCGATGCCGTCGCTCCACAGGTCATAGACGACGAAGCGGCCCACGCTTCCCGTGGTCAGCGTGTGCCGCCACGTCGCGAACAGCGTCGCGCGGTTGTGCTCCAGGATCGAGGAGCGGACGGAGCCGGGCAGCGAGTTGAACGAGGTGCTGCGCCAGTGCTGGTGCGGGATCGGCAACCACGCCAGCCGGTAGCCGTGCTGCTGCGCCTTCAGCGACAGGTCGGCGTCCTCGCACATGGCCCAGTCGATCTTCGGGTCGAACATCCCCAGCTCGGCAAACACCGCGCTGCGCACCAGCAGGATCGAGGCTTCGCCGTATTTCAGCGTGCGCAGGTGGTGCTGGCCGGGGAAGCTGCCGTTGCCGAAGAACGGGCTGAGGTGCTGCGGGCTGCCCGCATCCGCCACCAGCGCCTTGCGCCGGTCCTTCTCCAGCATGCCGAGCGCTTCCGCCAGCCAGTTGAGATGCGGGAAGCCGATGTCATCGTTGAGGATGAGAAAGAAATCCGACGGGATCAGGCGGAAATTCTCGTTGTGCCCGCCGCCGAAGCCCAGGTTCGGCCCGCCCGTGAACAGCGTCGCCTCCAGGTCCGGGAAGCCGGCGCGGGTCTGTTCGAGCAGCGCGGCGACCTCGTCGAAGGAGACCCCCGGATGGTTGTTGCGTACGGCGACATGGACCGCGGTCCTGGTCTCGGCCGCGAACCTGGACAGCCATGCCGCAAGGTCCAGCCATTGCCGCTGGATGTTCTCGGGCCTGCCGAGACTGAGAATGGACACCAGCAACTTTTTGGGCCGATGTTCTTTCACTGCACTGGATTCCTCGAAATGATCCGGCGAGCCGCCGCGCGCGCGCTCGCGCCCTTCCCCATCAACTCTGCGCGAACGCGCGTGCCGGCCTCGCCCGATTTGCACCCCATGTTCACGCTCTACCCCCAGGAAGTTAATGAGATGTTTCGAAACCCGTGAAGCCGGCCGATGCGGCGGCAATCCGGTGCGACCGCCGCCATCGCTGCGCCGAAGTTGAATTGTCGTCGCCCCCCGTCCCGCGCCATGCACGCGCGAACCGCCCCCTCCCGGGCAACAGCGGGACCGCGCATGAGCCAGACCGCCTCCGCCGACCGCCCCGTGCCGCACCCCGCCCCGCCGCTGGCGCTGCTGGCGTTCCGGGTGGTGTGCGCCGCCGCCGTGATCGCGACCGTCGCTGTCGCCGCCGCACTCTGGGGCGCGCGGCATGCCGGCTGGGCCGGAGTGGGCATCGGCCTGCCGCTCGGCGTCGCTGCGGCGCTGGCCGTGCGCACGCTGCCGATGGCGCTGTGCGCCCCCTCCGCGCCGGCGCGCCCGCTCGCGCCGGTGCGCGCAGGATTGCTGCTGCCGGCCGCGGGCGCGGTGTTCCTGCTGGTGCTGGCGCCGCTGCTGGCGACGCCGCTGCCGCCGTTCGACGACTACCTCAACCATCTGGCGCGCATCCATCTGATCGCGCTCGGCAACGCGCCGTCGCCGCTGCACGCCTTCTATGCCATCCACTGGAAGCCGATCCCGAACCTGGCGATGGACCTGGTGGTGCCGCCGCTGGCGCGGCTGATCGGGACCTTCGCCGCCGGCAAGCTGTTCCTGATCGTCGCGACGCTGCTGCTGCTGACCGGGCCGTTCGCCATCTTCGCCGCGCTGTACCGGCAGCTTTCGCCCGGGCCGCTGGCGGCGGCGCTGTTCGTCGCCAACTACATCAGCAAGATGGGCGTGGTGAACTACGAGTTCGGCGTCGGCCTCGCGCTGTTCGGCATCGCCGGCTGGATCGCGCTTGGCGAACGCCGGGCACGGTGGCGCGGCCTTGCCTCGGCGGTCTGGGTGCCGGTGCTGTTCTTCAGCCATTTCGTCGCCCTCGGCATCTACGCAATGGCGATCGCGAGTTTCGAGATCTGGCGGCTGTGGTCGCGGCCGGCGGAGCGGCGGCGCTGGCCGGCCGATGCGGCGGCGCTGCTGCTGCCGTTCCTCATCATGCCGCTGCTGCTGGCCGCCGGCTGGGGCGGGCAGCACCCGCTGGTGGCGAACAGTTGGGGCGGGCTGCATAGCCGGATCGAGGGGCTGCAGATGCTGGTGGAGGCGTACTATTCGCGGCTCGACCTGCTGTTCCTGCTCGGCATGGTTGGCGGGCTGATCTGGGCGCTGCGACGGCGCATGCTGTCGCTGCCGGGCTGCGGCTGGGTGTTCCTGGCGCTGGCCGGCACCGTCTATCTGCTGACACCGGAGCGGACGCTGGGCTCCTGGGGCGCGGCGGCGCGGCTGCCGACCGGCATCGCATTCGTGCTGTGCGGCCTGCTGCGCTGGGATCTGCCGTCCGCTGCCGCGCAGCGCGCCTTCCTCGCGGCGCTGGCGCTGCTGGCGGTGTTCCGCACCGCGACCGTGGAAGCGGCGTTCCTGCGCTATGACCGCGTGCGCCGCGACGTGGCGGCATCGCTGCCGCTGCTGCCGCCGGGCAGCCGCGTCCTGGTCGCCGAGGACTACGCCCACGACGACAACGCGCTGCGGGCGATCCGGCAACTGCCCTGCCTCGCCATGATCGAGCGCGCCAGCCTGGTGTCGCTGGCGTATTCCGATCCGCTCAGCCAGATCCTGGTGGTCAGGCCGCCGTATCGCGCCAGCACCGGCGGCTTCAACGACGACCCGGTGGCGCTGCCGGCCCTGCTGCACCCGCCGGCGCAGGATCCGCCGCCGCTGACCCTGGACTTCGACCCGACCGGCCGCATCTACTGGCGCGACTGGCCGCACGCCTATGATTACGTCTATGTGCTGAACCGCGAGGAGCGGACCAGCCCCGATCCGGCGCGGCTGCAACTGCTGTTCACCGGCCATCGCGTGCAGCTGTTCCGGGTGCGGCCGGACTGAACATGAAGCTGACGCGACCGGGCCGGGCGTGATAGGATGCGGGCATGTCACAGGCCCTTTCCTACACGCAGCCGCCGTCGCGGATG
>JAJZVE010000156.1:6182-8816 GCA_021845835.1 Pseudomonadota bacterium
TTGGCGAGTTCCTGGTCTGGGACCCGGGCGAGCACTCCGGCCGGCGCTGGCAACTGGTCGATGGCAAGCCGGTGGCAATGGCGCCGGCCAGCGAAAATCACGGCGCGATCCAGAGCGAACTTGGCGCGCTCCTGCGCAACCACCTGCTTGAGCGTCGTCCCGGCTGCCGGGTCATCACCGAGCCGGGTGTGATTCCGCGGCTGCGCGCCGGCGAGAACTGGCGCATCCCCGACCTCGGCGTGACCTGCCGGCCGCCGACCGGCGGCATCGCGATGGCCGAACCGGTGCTGCTGGTGGAAATCCTGTCGCCCAACAATTACGCCGAGACGCGGGCCAATCTCTGGGCCTACACGACGCTGCCCAGTGTGGCGGAAATCCTGGTCGTCAACGTCGCGCGCATCGAGGCGGAACTGCTGCGCCGCGGCGCCGACGGCACCTGGCCCGAGCAGCCCGACATCCTGCGCGACGGCAACACGCTCGACCTCGCCAGCATCGGCCTCGCGCTGCCGCTGCGCGCGGTCTATCGCACCACGTCGCTGCTGGCCTGACCGCGCCCCGCTTGCGCGCTGCGCCCGCGCGCCCGATCCTGCGCCCGACCACACGGAGGCGGGCATGGACGAGGACTTCCGCAAGGCGGCGCTGGACTACCACCGCCTGCCGCGGCCGGGCAAACTCTCGGTCGAGCCGACCAAGCGCATGGCAACGCAGCGCGACCTCGGCCTCGCCTACTCCCCCGGCGTCGCCGCCGCCTGCCTGGAGATCGCCGCCAACCCCGCCGCCGCGCATGACTACACCGTGCGCGGCAACCTGGTCGCCGTGATCTCCAACGGCACCGCGGTGCTCGGCCTGGGCAATATCGGCGCGCTCGCCGGCAAGCCGGTGATGGAGGGCAAGGCCGTCCTGTTCAAGAAGTTCGCCGGCGTCGATGTGTTCGACATCGAGGTGGCGGAACAGGACCCGGACCGCTTCTGCGACGTGGTGGCGGCGCTGGAGCCGACGTTCGGCGCCATCAACCTCGAAGACATCAAGGCGCCGGAATGCTTCGAGATCGAAGCCAAACTGCGCGCGCGCATGCAGATCCCGGTGTTCCACGACGACCAGCACGGCACCGCCATCACCGTCGCCGCCGCCATCCGCAACGGGCTGCTGCTGCAGGGCAAGCGGCTGGCCGACTGCAAGCTGGTCACATCGGGCGCCGGCGCCGCCGCGATGGCCTGCGTCGATCTGCTGGTGGTGATGGGGCTGCGGCCGGAGAACGTCACGCTCACCGACATCAAGGGCGTGGTGCATGAAGGCCGTGCCGGGCTGGATGCACGCATGGGCCGCTATGCGCGGCGCACCGATGCGCGCACGCTGGACCAGGTGCTCGACGGCGCCGACATCTTCCTCGGCCTCTCCGCGCCGCGCGTGCTGAAGGCGGAGTGGCTGGGCAAATTCGCCGACAAGCCGCTGATCCTGGCACTCGCCAATCCCGAACCGGAAATCCTGCCCGAAGCGGTGCATGCGGCGCGGCCGGATGCGATCGTCGCGACCGGGCGCAGCGACTACGCCAACCAGGTCAACAACGTGCTGTGCTTCCCCTTCATCTTCCGCGGCACGCTGGATGTCGGCGCGCGCACCATCAACGAGGAGATGCAGCTTGCCGCGATGGAGGCGATCGCCGAACTCGCGCGCATCGAGGCGAGCGAGGTGGTCGCCGCTGCCTATGGCGGCGCTGCGCCCACCTTCGGCCGCGACTACATCATCCCCAAGCCGTTCGACCCGCGCCTCATTCTGCACATCGCGCCGGCGGTGGCGCGCGCGGCGATGGCAAGCGGCGCGGCCACCCGGCCGATCGCGGATTTCGACGCCTACAAGCGCGATCTCGAACGCTTCGTGTTCCGCTCCGGCCAGTTGATGCGCCCGGTGTTCGAGGCGGCGCGCGCCGCGCCGGCGCGCATCGTCTATGCCGAGGGCGAGGACGAGCGCGTGCTGCGCGCCGTGCAGTCGGCGCTGGACGACGCGATGGTGCGGCCGATCCTGCTCGGCCGGCGCGACGCGATCCAGGCGCGGGTGCGCGAACTCGGGTTGCGCATGGACCTCGCGAAGAACGTGCGCGTGATCGACCCGGCCGCCGACGATGACGTGATCGCGCCGCTGATCGGCACCTATCAGCGTCTCGCCGGCCGCCGCGGCGTGCCGCCGGATGCGGCGGCGCGGCGCGTGCGCAGCCGCACCACGGTCACGGCGGCGCTGCTGCTGCAGGCGGGGCTGGCCGATGCGGCGATCTGCGGCGGCTACGGCGACTGGTGGCGGCACATGGAATACGTGCTGCCGGTGATCCCCAGGCGCGCCGATGTCACGCGCATCTACGCGCTGTCGTGCCTGATCCTGCCGGCGGGCGTGCTGTTCCTGTGCGACACGCACGTGAACGTCGATCCCACCGCCGAGCAGGTGGCGGAGATGACGGTGCTGGCGGCGGAGGCGGTGCGCGGCTTCGGCCTGGTGCCGAAGGCGGCGCTGCTGTCACACTCCAATTTCGGCGCCTCCAACTCGCCGCCGGCGCGCAAGATGCGCCAGGCGCTGGCGCTGGTGCAGGCGCGCGCGCCCGACCTGGAGGTGGACGGCGAGATGCACGCCGACGCGGCGCTGAGT
>JAJZVE010000157.1 GCA_021845835.1 Pseudomonadota bacterium
CCGCGCTCGCGCCGGCCGCGCGGCGGCGATGATCTTCGCCGCCCCCTGGGTACTGCTGGCGCTGGCGGCGCTGCCGCTGCTGTGGTGGCTGCTGCGCGTCACCCCGCCGGCGCCGCGGCGCGAAACCTTCCCGGCGGTGCGGCTGCTGCTCGGCCTGAAGGCGGTGGCCGAGACGCCGGCGCGCACGCCGTGGTGGCTACTGGCGCTGCGCATGCTCGCCGCCGGTCTCATCATCCTCGGCCTGGCCCGCCCGGTGCTGGACGCCGGCGACCGGCTGCCCGGACACGGGCCGGTGCTGCTGGTCGTGGATGACGGCTGGGCCGCGGCCGGCGACTGGCCGCGCCGCATGGCGGCGGCCGACGCGGTGCTCGGCCGCGCCGGGCGCGAAGGCCGCAACGCCGCCCTGCTCGCCACTGCGCCCGCGGACACCGGCGCCGCGCCGGCGGCGACGCTCGCCATGCCGGTCGCGGAACTGCGCCCGCGCCTCGCCGCGCTGCGGCCGAAGCCCTGGCCGGTCGATCGTGCCGCCGCCGCCAGGGCGCTGCGCGGCTGGGGCGCGAACGGGGCCGTGGCCTATGTCGCCGACGGGCTGACCGACGGCGACGGCTGGCCGGGGTTCGCCGCGGCGTTGCGCGCGGTCGGGCCGGTGACGGTGCTGCGCGACCCGATCGCGCCGGCGCGGCTGCTGCTGCCGCCCGGCACCGGGGCGGAGGCGATCGGCGTGCGCGTCGCCGGCGTGCCGCGCCCGCGCCCCGCCTACCTCGCGGTGCTGGCGCAGTCCGGCGACGGGCGCACGCTGGCGCGGCTGGCGCTGACCATCCCGGCCGGCGCCACGGTCGGCGAGGCGTCGCTGCGGGTGCCGCTGGAAATCCGCAACCGGCTTTCAGGATTGGTGCTGGAGGGGCAGTCCTCCGCCGGCTCCGTGGTGCTGCTCGACGAACGCTGGCGGCGCCGGCCGGTCGGCATCCTGGCCGGCGACGCCACCGGCGCCGATACGCCGCTGCTCGGCCAGGCGTTCTACCTGCGCCGCGCGCTCGCCCCCTATACCGAGGTGCGCGAGGGCGATCTGGACGCGCTGCTCGGCCGCGACCTGTCGGTGCTGGTACTGGCCGATCACGTCATCGCCGACGGGCCGGAGCACGACCGCATCGCCGCCTGGGTGAACAAGGGGGGCCTGCTGGTGCGCTTCGCCGGGCCGGAGACGGCGGCGCATCCGGATGCCCTGCTGCCGGTGAAGCTGCTCGACGGCGACCGCCAGCTCGGCGGTGCGCTGTCGTGGAACCAGCCGGAGCGGCTGGCCGCCTTCCCGCCCGCGTCGCCGTTTGCGGGACTGCCGGTGCCGGCCGATGTGAAGGTGACGCGGCAGGTGCTGGCCGAGCCGGGCGCGCATCTGGCCGAGCAGACCTGGGCGCGGCTGGCCGACGGCACGCCGCTGGTGACGGCGGCGGCGCATGGCGCCGGGCGCATCGTGCTGTTCCACGTCACCGCCAACGCCGACTGGTCCGATCTGCCGCTTTCCGGCCTGTTCGTGGACATGCTGCGTCGGCTGGTGGCATTGTCGGCGGGCGTCGCGGCCGCCGCGCCGGGCAACCCGCCGCTGGCGCCGGCGAGCACGCTGGACGGGTTCGGCCAGATGGTCGCCCCGCCCTCCACCGCCGCCGCCCTGCCCGCCAACGAGGTCGCCGCCACCCCCGCCTCGCCGCGCCACCCGCCGGGCCTCTATGGGCCGGAGAACGGCCGCCGTGCGCTCAACCTCTCGGCCCACGTCGCCGCCCCGGAGGCCGCGCCCGCGGTCGCCGGCGCGCGTGCCGAGCCGATCGCGGGGGCGGCGCCGGAGCGCGCGGTGGGGCCGTGGCTGATCGCGCTGGCGCTGGCGCTGCTGGCGCTCGATCTGCTGATCTCGCTGCGTCTGCGCGGGCTGCTGCGCCCGGCCGCGGCGGCAGTGCTGGCGCTGGCGCTGCTGGCCGCGCCGGCGCGGGCGCAGGACCAGACCGAGCAGAACCCGGCGCTGATCACCCGGCTGGCCTACATCGTCACCGGCGATGCGCAGCTTGACGGCATTTCGCGCATGGGTCTCGCCGGCCTGTCCGACTACGTGAACCGGCGCACCGCGGCGACGCTGGGCGATCCCGCGCCGGTCGAGCCGGGGCGCGACGACCTGAGTTTCTATCCGCTGGTGTATTGGCCGATCTCGGCCGACGCCGCGCCGCCGTCGGGGGCGGCGGTGGCGGCGCTGAACGATTACATGGCGCATGGCGGCATCATCGTGATCGACACGCGCGGCGGCGGCAGCGGCGAGGGCATGGCGCCCGATGCCGCGTCGGCGCTGCAGCAGTTCGGCAAGGGGCTGGCGGTGCCGCCGCTGGCGCCGCTCACGTCCGCGCATGTGTTGGCACGGTCGTTCTATCTGCTGCAGGATTTTCCGGGGCGCTACGACGGCGACACGGTCTGGGTGCAGCGCGACCAGGACCGCAGCAACGACAGCGTCAGCCCGGTGATCATCGGCGCGCATGACTGGGCCGCCGCCTGGGCGGTCGATGCCGAGGGCCGCAACCCGTTCGCCACCCTGCCGGGCGGCGCGCGGCAGCGCACGCTGGCGTACCGCTTCGGCGTCAACCTCGTGATGTACGCGCTGACCGGCAACTACAAGGGCGACCAGGTGCATGTGCCGTCGCTGCTGGAGCGGCTGGGGCAATAGCGATGCACATGGAACAGGCCATCGCCGCCCTGCGCTTCCAGCCCGCGCTGCCGCTGTGGCTGCTGGTGGCGATCGGCGTGCTGTGCGTGTCCGTGCTCGGCGTCTCGGCATGGCGGCGCGCGCCGGGGACGGTGTGGCGCGGCGTCGCCTTCGCCGTGCTGCTGCTGTGGCTCGCCGGGCCGCTGCTGGTGGAGGAGACGCGGCAGACGCTGCCCGATATCGGCCTGCTGGTGATCGACCGCACCGCGTCGATGTCGATCGGCGCGCGCACGCACCTCGCCGAACTGGCGCGCGCCCGTATCGAGCAGCAGGCGCACGCGCTGCACGACATCGAGCTGCGCACCATCACCGTCCCCGAAGGCGGCAACCAGGGCACGCGGCTGTTCGCCGCGATCGACCGCGCGCTCGCCGATATTCCGCGCACCCGCCTCGCCGGCATCGTCGCCGTCACCGACGGGCAGATCCACGACATCCCGGCGACCGCCCCCGGCGGCGTGCCGCTGCATGTGCTGCTGGCCGGCAAGGGCGAGGAGACCGACCGCCGTATCCGCGTGATCGAGGCGCCGGAATACGGCATCGTCGGCAGGTCGGTGCAGTTGCGCGTCGCCATCGAGGATCTGGGCGTCCCGCACGGCCTGCTCGGCGGCGCGCCGGGGGCGGCGCGGCTGACCATCCGGCGCGACGGCGAGCCGCCGCGCGTGGAAAGCGTGCCGGTCGGGCGCGAGCACGCGATCGAGCTGCCGATCACCCGCGCCGGGCCGACCGTGATCGACCTGCAGGGCCAGCAACTGCCCGGCGCCGTCAGCGACCTCAACAACCGCGCCGTGGTGCAGATCAACGGCGTGCGCGACCGGCTGCGCGTGCTGCTGGTGTCCGGGGAGCCGCACCAGGGCGAGCGCACCTGGCGGCGGCTGCTGAAGGCCGACCCGGCGGTCGATCTGGTGCATTTCACCATCCTGCGCCCGCCCGAGAAGGACGACATGACGCCGCTCAAGGAACTGGCGCTGATCGCCTTCCCGGTGCGCGAGCTGTTCATGACCAAGATCAAGGAATTCGACCTGATCATCCTTGACCGCTTCCAGAACCGCGGCACGCTGCCGCCGCTCTATTTGCGCAACATTGCCGATTACGTGCACGACGGCGGCGCGCTGCTGATGAGCGTGGGGCCGGAATTCACCGGCGATACCAGCCTCGCGCTGAGCCCGCTCGGCGCGATCCTGCCGGCGATGCCGCCCGAGCTGGGCGGCGTGGTCGATGGCGCGTTCCGCCCGGCGGTGACGCCGCTCGGGCTGCGCCACCCGGTCACCGCGGAACTGCCCGGCCTGCGCGGCGGCGCCACGCCCGACTGGGGCAGTTGGTACCGCCGCATCGCGCCGGTCGAGAGCCACGGCGAGACGCTGATGAGCGGGCCGGACGGCGCGCCGCTGCTGCTGCTCGACCGGGTCGGCGACCCGGAGACGGGCGGGCGCGTCGCCATGCTGCTGTCCGACCAGATCTGGCTGTGGTCGCGCGGCCATCAGGGCGGCGGCCCGCAGGCGGAGCTGCTGCGCCGCATCGCCCACTGGCTGATGAAGGAGCCGCAACTGGAGGAAACCGCGCTGACCGCGCGCGTCGAGGATGGCAGGCTCTCGGTCGAGCGCCGCACCACCCAGGACGGCCCGCCCGGCGATGTCATCATCACCGCACCGGACGGCCATACCAGCAAGCTGGCCCTGACCGCGCTGCGCCCCGGCCGCGCCGTCGCCACCACGGCGGCGCAGGCGCCGGGCGTGTGGCAGGCGAGCGACGGCACGCGCACCGCCTATGCCGCCGCCGGCGCGGCGAATCCGCTGGAACTGGCCGACCTGCGCGCCACCGCGAGCCTGATCGGGCCGCTGGTGCGCGCCTCCGGCGGCAGCATCCACTGGCTCGACCCCGACGGCGCACCGGAGCTGCGCCGCACCGAGCCGGGGCACGAGGCGGCCGGCGCCGGCTGGATTGGATTGCAGCGGCGCCATGACCATCTTGTCACCGGCATCGCGGCGCTGCCGCTGCTGCCGTCCTGGGCGGCGCTGCTGCTGCTGCTGGGCCTCACCGTCGCCGCATGGCGGCGCGAGGCGCGCTGAACGACGGGACCACGAAGGAGGGCGTGTCTTCCAGAACGTCCAGGAACCGGAACGCGGATCGTCAGGCTCCTCGACGCCCTGGCCGGCGCTGGTGGGGTTCGTCGGGCTGACGCTGCTGGTCGGCGCGGTGGACGCGGCGCTGACCGCGCCCGCCATCCGCACCTGGTATCTCTCGCTGGTGCGGCCGCCCGGCACGCCGCCCAACTGGGTGTTCGGCCCGGTCTGGATGGTGCTCTATGTCCTGATCGCGGTCGCCGCGTGGCTGGTCTGGCAGCGCCCCTGGCACCGCCGCGCGCTGCTGCTGTGGGGCTGGCAACTGCTCGCCAACGCGCTGTGGACGCCGCTGTTCTTCGGCCTGCATCTGGTCGGTGCGGCGCTGGTCGAGGTTGTGGTGCTGGTGCTGCTCGTTGCCATCACCGCGACGGAATTCGCACGCCTGTCGCGCCCGGCGGCGTGGCTGATGTTCCCCTATCTGCTCTGGACGTGCTACGCGACCTACCTCACTGCCGGATTCTGGTGGCTGAATCCCGGCTGGACTTAGGGGCGGGCGAGATGATGCGGATGCGGCGGACGGCGATCGGGGGCGTGCTGGCGCTTGGGCTGATAGTGGCGGCGATCGCGCCGGCAGCGGCGCAGGCGGGGCTGGGCGCGCTCAACCCCGGCCAGAACGGGTTCCAGCCGATGGTCATGCCGAACCAGACCGGGGGCAAGGCGGAGGGGCCGGCCTCTGCGCTGCCCGGCGCCACGCCCGGCCGCGGCGTCACGCCGGCGGACAAGAGCGTGGCCGACCTGGCGCCGAACGACGCCCTGTTCGATGCGATCAACCGCGGCGACATCGGCGAGGCGCGCGACGCGGTCAATCGCGGCGCGGACATCAATGCCGAGAACGTGCTGGGCATGCGGCCGCTGGAACTGTCAGTCGATCTCAGCCGCAACGACATCACGTTCTACCTGCTGTCGCTGCGCGGCGCTACGGCGGGTGCGCTGTCGGCCAAGGCGGCGGCTGCGGCCGCGAAGCAGGCACCCGCCGCCGCAACGCCGCTGAAGGTCACGCGCGTCGCCGACAGGTCCGCCACGCCGAAGCCGGGGTCTGCGAATGCCGTGCCGCGGCCCTACGCCATCTCGTCGGCCGATCCCGGCCGACCGGACCCGGAGGCGGGGTTCCTCGGCTTCGGGCACGGCGGGCCGTAGGTTCGCTCACGCCGCCCTCACCTCGGCGACGAAGCCTTTACACCGCCGCGGACGCCGGCTGCTCGGCGCGCACCATGCCGCCGATCCATCGCGCCCGTGCGGCGGCAGCGCCACCGCCGTGTCGCCCCCGGACCGGCACAGCGCCGGTCCGGGGACGGATCGCCTCAGTCCGATGAGCGGCGGAAGCCGATCAGCGGGATCGCCAGCGCGACGAACACCAATGCCCCCGCACCCCACACCCGGACATAGCCCGGCATGCCGAGCGACGGCGAAAACCGATAGACGGCGGCGAGGATCGCCCAGACCAGAGCGATCACGAGCACCAGGACCGCTTCCGTCGGCATGTATCGTTTGGACATGGCCGTCTCCTGTTCAATGCGCGTGGCCGGCGGCCCCGCCGGCCACGACGACGGGAAGGGAGTGCATCAGTTCGAAGGCGCCGATGGTGGCGCCCGTCATCGCCAGCACCAGCACCACGATCGCGATCGGGCCGGTCCAGGCGGCGGTCGATCCGCGGGCGCCGACGGGCCGTGCTGCCCGCGGGGCGGCAACGGCCACGCCGCTGCGGGCGTTCACCGGGCCGATCAAGGTACACAGCACGCCGAACACCTGGATCGCGAGCGCCGCGGCGAACAGCACCGCCCCGAGCGCGAGGCCCTGCATCAGCACATGCCAACCGGCCGGCGCCGCGCCGTCGTAGGCGACGTCGAAGGTCCGACGCGGCACGCCCGCGAAGCCGGCGAGGATGCCGCAGGCGCCGAACACCAGCAGGCCGGCCAGCACCAGCCACGGCATGCGGGCCAGCAGCAGCGGCTGCCACACGCGCCGCCCGGTCAGCGCCGGGATCATCACCAGGAAGCCGGCGAGGAAGGTCTGTGTCACCGCGCCGACGGCGAAGAAATGGAAATAGCCGGGCACGAACACCGTGTCGGAGATCAGCGGCGCCAACTTCTCCTGGATCAGCACGAAGGCGAACACCAGCCCGAGCAGCGTGCAGACGATCGCCACCCCCATCGCCGCGAAGGCCGGATCGCGCCACGGCAGCCGGCCGATCCAGCCGAACAGGCCGGCCCGCGCGCCCTGTGCCCGCGTGGCGAGTTCGAGCGAGGACACGATCACCAGGAATGCGACGAGGGTCGGCACCGAGACGAACAGCGACAGCAGCGTGCCCACCACGCGCACGCTCTCGGCGAGATCGGGTTCGAGGAACATGTGGTAGAGCGAGGTCGGCGGCACGAACACGAGATAGGCGGCGAACACCAGCTTGGAGAATCCCGCCCCGAAGGCCGAGGAGGTGCCGGTGGTCTCCTGGGTCAGCGCGTACCAGGTCAGCACCGCCGCCATCAGCGGCAGATAGTGCATGTTGTGGAACAGGATATGCCAGTCGGTGGCGGCATGGACCGGGAAGGCTCCGCGCCCGAGCGCCCACAGCAGGTTGGGGAGAAACGCATTGACCGCGGCGATCCCGGAGACGATCAGGAACCCGGCCCAGGCCAGCACGCCGAAACCCATCGCCGTCATCTCGCCGGTCTGTGGATTGCGCGCGCGCAGCACCGTGACGATCGCCGCGAGGCTGGCGAGAACAAGGCCGAAAGCCAGCAGGAGATAGCCCGCCGCCATGCCGGCAACCGCAGCCGGGTCTTCGCGCCCGAGATCGGGGTTGGCGTCGTAGAGCAGGGGCGTGCGTGTCAGCGCGGTGCCCTCGGAGACGACCAGCCCGAGCAGGAGCACGAGCAGCCCGGCGACGACGAGCGGCCGCGCGGCGAGACCGTCGCGACGCTCCCCGGCAGCCAACCCGGTCATGAGGGCGGCCTGCGCCAGATAGAGCCACCAGAAGAACGCCGACGTGCCGTGCAGCGTCAGCAGCCGGTACGCGGCCTCGGGAGCGGGACCGAGAAATCCGCCGCGTGCGAGCGCCACGACCAGGCCGAAGCCGAGGCCCAGGACGAGCGGCACGAGCGATGCCGTGACGAAGCCAAGCATCAGGCGCCGATCGATCGCCGGCAGCGCGGCGAGCCGGGTGGAAATGCGGGGCTGGTCGGGCGCGGCCGCATCTGCGTCCGCGGCGGACAAGGTGACGGCAGTCATGGTGTCCCTCCTCAGGCGACGGTGATCAGGCCGTGCATGGAGTCGTGGCCGGGGCCGCAATAGACGGTGCAATAGACGAGGTAGCGCCCCCTCTCCCGGAAGGTCAGGTCGAGCGACGTCACCAGGTCGGGGCGCAGGCGGACAATGCGGCTGGCCCGCCCGAAGGCGATCGAGGCGCCGTGGGCCACGTCGGTCGCCATCATGTGGAAGCGGTAGGACTGTCCCACGGCGAGCCGCAGGTCGTCGGGCGCGAAGGCGAAGCGGCCGGCGGCAAAATACACCGCGACCGGCCCGCCCCCGCCGGCGTCGTGATCATGATCGTGGTCGGCGTGGACCATGTCGGTCATGGCCATGGGATGGGCGGGGGCCGCGTGGTCGTGCGCCGTTTCGGCCGGGGCCGCGGCGACCGGCCGGACCGACCCGTCGGTCTGGCGGAAGCGGGTCAGGAACGCGGCGTGGCGGCGCGTGAATTCCTCCGGCGAGAGCGACGGCGCGCCGTAATGTTCGGCGATCGTCGGGCCGGCATCGGGATCGGCGTGGCTTGCGGAGCGTCCGGCGAACGGCAGCGGCGAGGCGCCATAGGCGGCCCAGGTGGCGTAGAGGCCGAGCGCGCCGAAGCCCATTGCGCCCACGAAGCCGCGCCGGGTGGTGAAGTGTCGAGCATGCGACATGGCGGGATCCTTCCGAAAGACTGCGTGAGCGCTTTCAGTG